>CBFHBI010000125.1:0-7001 GCA_965653755.1 uncultured Blastocatellia bacterium | reverse complement strand
AGCGTGCGTCGCCGCCAATGCGAGCCGGGCTTCGAAAATCAAAAGCATGCGTCCATAGAACAAAAACAATGCGCCGATCAAACCCATGATCACCGGAACCCAGGCGCCCCGTGAACCGGTCAGTAAACCGCGCGCCGAAAAGAAAGCCACCGCGCCGATCGCGACGCTCGAAGCGACGAAAACACCGACTGCCAGATAGAACGTCGTGAGCGCGCGTTGCAACAAGCGCGAGCGGCTGGTCAGCTTGTCCATCTGATCGTAGAGCATGGCGCGCTCGTCCTCGCGAAATTCTACCGCCGTATCGGCTGCGCCCAGCCCGCGCAAACGATCGGACAACTCGCGCACGCGATCGACGACCCGGCCCAGACGTGTCGAGGTCGAAAGAATCATCGTGCCGCTCGCGGAGATTAAAACCGCCGGCGTGATCATCGCGGTCAGCACCGCCAGTGATGAAGTCAGGGCATCCACGAAGAATTATTCTAGCGGGGTTGTAGCAGGACGGCCAATCAGAGTTCAGAGTTCAACTTTTAGCTTGCTCAACAAGGACAACCTGAAGGTTGGATTCTAAACTTTATGATATTCTCCGCTCGATTCACGACATGGCTGATAACGCTTATCATTTCGTTGATCGCTGGCGCGTCGAGGGCGACGTCAAAGAAGTTCATGACATCCTCGAAGACGCCTTGTCGCTGCCGCGCTGGTGGAGTTCGGTCTATTTTGATGTGAAAGAGATCGAGCCGGGCGGCGAAGGCGGCGTCGGCAAACTCATTCGATTGCACGCCGGCGGTTGGCTGCCGTACACCTTGCGCATCAACTTTCGCACAACCGAATCGAATTATCCGCATGGATTTACGATGGATGCGACCGGTGACCTGGAAGGACGCGGCATTTGGACTTTGGAGCAGGATGGTCCATTCGTCAATGTCACTTACGATTGGACCATCAAAGCCAACAAACCGATTATCGAGAAACTATCGTTCCTGCTGAAGCCGATCTTTCGTTCGAATCACAACTGGACCATGAAACGCGGCGAAGAAAGTTTGAAATTGGAATTGCGGCGGCGTGAGGCGGAAAGAAACGGCGAACCGCTAGCGCTTCCTGCGCCGCCACCACCGTCGTTCGTCGTGCGTCTTCTGAAACTCAACCGCTCGTGACTAACGAATCAATCGCGAACGTGATCGCCTGGATCCCGGAACTTATTTACGCCGGCGGTCGCTTCGAATCGAATTGTGCGCTGGTCTGCGACTCTGCGGGAACGATCTTGAAAATTGCCGCAGCGGATGCTTTGACTGAAGGAAGGCGGATAAATCTGCCGCGGAGAGCGCTGTTGCCCGCCATGGTCAACGCGCACTCGCACGCGTTTCAGAGAGTGCTGCGCGGCCGAACAGAATATCGAACGGCGAATCAGCGAGATAGTTTTTGGACGTGGCGTGAACTAATGTATTCAGCCGCGACCCGGTTGTCGCCCGAGGATGTTTACGATGCCTCGCGCATGGCTTTTCTTGAAATGGCGCTTGGCGGAATTCCCGCGGTCGGCGAGTTTCATTACCTGCACCATGCACCCGGTGGAAACGACTATGATGATCCGAATTTGCTTGCGAAGGAAGTAATCCGCGCGGCGAGTGTTGTCGGCTTGCGCATCGCGTTACTGCGGGTGGCGTATGCGCGTTCAGGATTTCAGACGGAGGCGAATCCGCAGCAAGCCAGATTCATCGAAGCTGATTCGGAAATCTATTTGAAAAATCTTGAATCATTGATGGCGAGTGTCAGAAGCCCGACCGTGAGGGAGGGAACCGTTGATAACTCAAACCATGAGGCATCCGAGAATGCCCTCCCTCACGGTCGGGCTACTGACACCGTTTGGATCGGCGTCGCACCTCACAGCGTGCGTGCGGTTCCGATCGATTATCTGAAAGAAGTGATCGACTACGCCGACGCGCGCGAATTGAAGATTCACATGCACGTTGCCGAACAACCCGCCGAGGTTTCTGCGTGCGTCGAAGAATATGGCCGCACGCCCGTTGCGCTGCTGCAGACGGAAGGATTATTGAGTGAGCGATTCACGGCGGTCCATGCAATTCATGTCACGCCGAAGGCTATTCCCTCATTCGCTAACTCGCGAGCCACGGTGTGTGCGTGTCCCACGACTGAAAGAAACCTCGGAGACGGCGTGGTACCCGCCGACGAATACATGAAACGCGGCGTGCCGATTTGTTTGGGCACCGACAGTCACGTACAGATCGATTTGTTTGAAGACGCGCGCGAGCTGGAGTATCACCTGCGCTTGCAGAAAATGGAGCGCGCGGTGCTGGATGATCAGTCTCAAGTCTCGAGTCTCACATCCCAGCGACTGGCCGCGCGTTTGTTCGATTGCGCCACGATCAATGGCGCGCGCAGCATTGGCGCGCCGAACGGTTCGCTTGCCTCCGGCAAGCCCGCTGACTTCTTTACGGTCGATCTCGACGATCCGGCAGTCGCCGGCGCGTCGGCAGCAGATCTGTTGCCGTCGATCGTCTTTTCGTCATCACGTGCAGCTGTTCGCGAGGTGGTGATTGGCGGGAAGCCAATCGTGTCCGAGGGACAGCACTTACTGCAAGAGGAGATCGTGGAGCGGTTCAATGAATTGCAAAAGAGACTGTGGTCTTAACGGAGCGCGGGCATCCCTGCCCGCAAGAGCGCGAAGCGCGAAAACAAACTCGCCGAGCGTGCTGCGCACGCGTTGCGGGCAGGGATGCCCGCGCTGCATTAGGCGCGCTAAACATTCAATGACTGTCGAACAAACTCTTGCGGATCTTGTGGCGATCGATTCAGTTTCATCTCATTCGAACGCGCAGATCATTTCTTATTTGCAGCAAAGATGCGAAGCGCGCGGATTGCTGGTCGAGACCTATCCGCACATCGACGCGGCCGGCGAGACGAAAATAAATCTTGTAGCCCGAAGTAAAAAGAATGACAGAGCCGAACTTGCACTCGTTGGTCACACAGACACGGTGCCTTACGATCCGGGGTGGGCCGATGCGCTGCAATTAAACGAGCGCGAGGGCAAGCTGTTCGGTCGCGGCGCGTGCGACACGAAGGCATGTATCGCGGCAGCTCTGACTGCGATAGACAGCATCAATCTTGCCAGGCTCGAGAAGCCTCTGGCGTTGGTCTTCACCTGCGACGAAGAGATTGGCTGTCTGGGAGCAAAGCGGCTCGCCGCGATGAAACCGTTTACCGCGCGCTATGCAATTGTTGGCGAGCCGACTTCGCTGAAACCGATGCGCGGCGGCAAAGGTTATTGCCTTGCGGAAATAATCGTGCGCGGGCGCGAAGCCCACAGCGCCTATCCCCAACTTGGAGCGTCAGCCATCTTGCGCGCGGCGAAACTGATTAGCCGAATCGAACAGATCGCAGGTCAGTTGCAAAGCGATGGCCGGGATTTTTTCGATCCGCCGTATACGACTCTTAATGTAGGTCTGATCGATGGCGGTTCAGCCAAGAACGTAATCGCCGGGGAATGCCGGTTCACGCTCGAGTGGCGGCCGATTCCTCAGCAGAAAACCGATCTGGTTTTGCATCTCGTCCGCGAAGCGATTGCCGATTTGCAGCAGACAGACCCGGAGTTCGCTTGCGATATTAATGCCGGACGATTCGATGAAAGTTTCGAAACCACCGAACAATCCGCTTTGGTTAAGTTCCTCGAAGACGTTTCATCTTTACCTTCCGGCACAGTTGCTTTCGGGACGGAAGCGCCGAGCATGATCGATTTGGGGGCCGAAGCGGTCGTCTTTGGGCCCGGCGACATCCGCGTGGCACATCGCACCGGCGAGTTCGTTCCGGTCTCAGAACTCAATCAAAGCGTGGAAATCCTGCGAAAATCGATTGAAAAATTCTGCCTCTAACGCCCCGCGGTTACTTTTGAGGCAACCGCCGGCGTAACGCAAGCCTCGAATCAGACGTTATAATTGGCAGCACTAATTTCGTGAGGTTCTCCTTGAATTCTTCCCGGTCATTAATATGTTTGCGGCTGGCGCCGATTAGTTTTGCTTTATTCTTCGCGCTCACCGCAGGCTCGTCGTTTTCATTTCTTTACGCACAGACCGGCAGCAGTCCTTTTCCGCAGGCGACTGAGCTGCAGCAGGGTCCGCCGCTGACGAACGACGAGTTTGTGCGGCGGCTTTATTCGTTACCGGCGCATCCCGACGAGAGCGACAAACTGATTGATGATATTCGCAAGCGTGGGATTGGCTTCACGGTTACTCCTGGCTTGCGATCGCTGGCCGCGACTAAAAGTGGTAATGACGCATCGCTGCTGCACACGCTCGATGAAGCTGGCAGACGCCGCGCCAATCCGACCGTCGCCACGCCACTGCCGCCGCTCGCTGAGACAAACGCGTTGTTGGAGCAGGCGCGCAAAGCGACGCTGGGCGCGGCTGACACGATGCCGGATTATCTCGTGAAGCAGATGATCACGCGTTCGCATGCTTTTGGCCAGGGGAAGAATTACACGCCCTACGATCATTTGAGTATCGCGGTGAGTTATCGGCAGAGCGCCGGCGAAGACTACAAGCTGCTTTCAATTGACGGCGTGCCCGCGACTCAGGATCAGAGCTATAACATGAAACTCGGCGGCACGATTTCCACGGGCGAGTACGTCAGCGCTCTCACTTCGATCTTCAAACCTGAAAGTCAGACGGAATTTCGCGCGGTTGATACGGATACACTGCGCGACCGCCACACAATCGTTTATGAGTACGAAGTGAAGCGCGAGAACTCGCGTCAGACGCTCGGTTGGGGTTCAGGCGGATCGGTGATGCAGGAAACTGTTGCCGGCTATCGCGGTCGGATTTGGGTCGATCGAGAAAACTATCGCGTTTTGCGGCTCGAAGATGTCAGCACCGAAATCGAACGAGGATTTCCGATCACCGCCGCGAGCAAGGTCATCGATTACGATTGGGTGACCATCAACGATCAGAAGCACCTGCTGCCATCGCGCGCCGTGGTTGAATTAACTGCGCACGATCGCGGGCAGACTGAGCAGACGCGCAACGAAATTCTTTTCCGCGGCTATCGCAAGTTCGGCACCGAAGTTCTGATCAAAGACATCGATGAAAAAGATTTTCCGGCTGATAAACCGGAAGAGGAACCGAAGAAGCCTGAGACGGCGCCGACACTAAAACCACCGCCAGTCAAAAAGCCTTCATAAGCGGCTGGGGCGCGCAGGCTTTCGCAGAGGTGATGCAGATGACAGCCTCTGGCCCATGGCGTCCCCCTCCTCAACGCCGGACCAGCGGTTGGCGATCCTCTTTAAAATCCGCAGCCATATCTTATGCAGTCGAGCCCCGGGTCAATAAACGAAGGGGGCTCAGCGCACTTATCTAATCGCATAAACGAACCCACTCGTAGTGCGGACCGATTGGTTTCGAGCAGTCGGGAAGCGCCTGTTGGCAAGAACCTGCCGACTTAACACACGCATTCCCTTTTTGACCACCTAACCAAAGGAGTTACCAAATGTCGTGCCCCAATCTCTCTTCCCCTAAGGGTCTCTCTCTGTCGCAGCAAGCAATCAAGGTCCTTGAAAGCGTCGAAAGAACTGTGCGCCATCCGCTTGCTTTAGCGCTTTTGCTATTCGCTGGATCGGTCGCATTGATCGCGGCGCCTTCCTTAAGCGCGATTAAGGAAGCTGCGAATTCGCTTAATGCGACGACTGCGGCGGGCCCTGAGAAGAGAGTCGCAGCCGCTGCTGCTACGCCCGTGGTTTTCGTCGTGACGACCACGGATGACCACGACGATGGGGTCTGCGACGTGGCAGACTGCACACTGCGCGAGGCAATCAGGGCGGCCGACAACCACGCCGGAGCTAGCACGATCGGCTTCGCCAACACGGTGAAGGGCACTATCAACCTTATGAATCCGCTCTTTCCGATACAACAAGACGTGTCTATTAACGGGCCGGGAGCAAGTGTTTTGACTGTGCAACGCGCTCCCAATACACTGCCCTCTCACATCTTCACCATCACGACAGATGGGACGGTAACCATTCAAAATCTCACGATTTCTGGCGGCTCTGCTCCAAACAGTAGCGATGGTGGCGGAATTGTAAACGCGAACGGCGGCACGTTAACCCTGGATAACTTAGTCGTCACCGGCAATGACGCTAAAGATGGTGGGGGAGTATCGAACCGGCTGAGCGGCACAGTGACCATAATCAGTTCCACTATCAGTAACAACACCGCTTCTCACAGTGGCGCCGGGATCTTTAATCGAGATGACGGCGGCACCATCAACATTACCCACAGCACAATCAGCGGCAACAGCCTAACCGGTCAAAGCCCCACGGGCGGGGTCGGTATTGAAAACGATGGCGGAAGTGTAACGATTGGCGCAAGCTCATTGCAGGATAATTCAACCGCCACCTCGGGCACTTTGGGCGGTGGGGTCAATAACACAGCCGGTGGCACACTCAAGGTTGTTAGGAGCACGTTCAGCGGCAACTCTGCAGATAGTGGAGGAGCGATCGCCGTCTGTAGTAACTGCTCCTTGACTATTTTCAACAGCACCCTGAGCGCAAACGGTGGGGGTCATACAGGCGGCGGCATATTCATCGATGGATCGCAGAGTTCCGGCGGCGTCGTCTACATGACGAGTTGCACAGTTATCCAGAACGGGGGACCCGCCTGCGGCGGCGGCATCTTTAACGGGTCAGCAGCCGGGAAAGTAAATCTGAGAAGCAGCATCGTCGCTCTCAATACTGCCGCCTTCACCGGAAAAGGTCCCGATCTTGATGGCACATTTAATTCCAACGGATGGAATGTGTTTGGCTCGACGGACTCGGCGACCATCAACGCGGGCCCTGGCGGCCCGGACCAGTCTGGCGTGACGGCGGCGCAACTTAGACTCGGACCGCTGGCTGACAATGGCGGGCCGACGAAAACGCATGCGAGACTTCCAATACCAGCCAGCCCAGACCCAGACAGTGTGGCTGTCGATGCGGGGGCGGATTGTGTCTTTGACTCGAC
>CBFHBI010000124.1:0-7016 GCA_965653755.1 uncultured Blastocatellia bacterium | reverse complement strand
ATTCTGTTTGCGCCTGGGTTCGAAACGAATGCCGGCCTGGCTGCGCGAATGGGAAAGCGAGGGACTGGTCGAGCGAAGCTATCGCTCGGGTAAAACCGCAACGCGTGCGAAGCGCCGGCGCGCCGTGCGGCTCAATCAAAAAGCGGCGTCTGAACTTGCCGACGGCGCGCGAAAAACAGGCCGCACGACCGACGCGCAGCAACGCGCGCTCGAAACTCTAAAACAGAATGACGCAATGGCGGTCGTGGACCTGGTTTCACAAGCCGCGATTAGCGAGTCCGTCGTCAAGACCCTCTTGAAGCGCGGCCTCATCAGCGAATTCGAGGAGGAACTCCGGCGCGATCCACTGGCAAATGCGAGCCTTCCGGAAGCGAACGATTTCACCTTAACCGACGCACAAAACGGGGCGTTGAGATCAATCGCAGCGGCTCTGAAAGATCGTATGTTCGCGCCGATCCTGCTGCACGGCATCACCGGCAGTGGCAAGACCGAAGTTTATATTCGCGCGATGCATCAAGCATTGGAAATGAATCGAGGCGCGATGATGCTGGTGCCGGAAATCTCTTTGACGCCGATCCTCTCGCGCCGCCTGCGGGCGCACTTCGGCGATCAGATCGCCATCTTTCATTCGTCTCTGTCGAAGGGTGAGCGCTACGACGAATGGTCGCGCTTGCGTTCAGGCGAAGCGCGAGTCGTGCTCGGCACTCGTTCCGCCGTCTTCGCGCCGGTCAAGGACCTCGGCCTGATTGTCATCGATGAAGAACAAGACTCGTCGTATCGGCAGGAAGAGTCGCCTTTCTATCACGCGCGAGACACTGCGATTGTCCGCGCCAAATCAGAATCGGCCGTGGTCGTGCTGGGCACGGCGACGCCCTCACTCGAATCGTTTCACAACGCGCAGACCGGCAAGTACGAGTACGTGCAGTTACCGGATCGAATCGCCAACCGTCCGCTGGCGCGCGCGCAAATCATCGACATGCGCGAAGTCTTCAAACGCCGGAACAAACCGGCTGTGTTCTCAGATGAGCTATTAACCGCCATCGATGAAACTCACCAACGCCGCGAACAAACGATCATTCTCCTGAATCGTCGCGGCTATTCGAGTTTCATTCTCTGCCGCTCGTGCGGCGAATCGATCGAGTGCCCGAACTGCGATGTGACGCTGACTTACCATCGCGGCGATCGCACGCTCGTCTGCCATTACTGCAATCATCGACAACGTTCGCCGTCCGCCTGTCCGAAATGCGGCAGCAAGTACATCTATTATGTGGGCGAGGGCACGGAACAAATTGAAGAGCTGCTGCGCAAACGATTTCCGCGAATGCGGATTGGTCGTATCGATCGCGACACCAAAGCCCGCCGCCACGAATTCGAAAAGACGCTGCTCGACTTTGGCAAAGGCGAAATCGATCTGCTCGTGGGAACGCAGATGCTGGCGAAGGGGCACGATTTTCCGAACGTGACTCTGGTTGGCGTGATCTCGGTTGACGCCGGCCTGGCCCTGCCGGATTTTCGCGCCGCGGAACGGACCTTTCAATTGATTACTCAAGTTGCCGGTCGCGCTGGTCGTGGCGATTTGCCCGGTCGCGTGCTGATCCAAACTTATCACCCGCACCATTATGCGCTGCGACACGCGATGGCCCAGGACTATCGGGGCTTTTACGATGAGGAAATTCGACATCGCCGCAATCACGGCTACCCGCCGTTTGTCGCTCTCGCGTTGCTACTGGTGAAGCAAAAGGATGAGGCGAAGACGAAGGTCATGGCGCAAAATCTTCGCAACGCCCTGACAGAGGCGAATCGCGATCACTCGTGCCGCATTCTTGGCCCGGCGCCCGCGCCGTTTGCTCGCTTGCGGGGCGAGTACCGGATTCAAATCCTTGTAAAATCCCGGAGCCGAAAACAGATGCGCGCGGTGATCGATCGAGCTTTGCAGGATTTCGAAGAACGGGGCGATGATGCGCGCGCAGTGACGCTGGAGATCGATCCGGTGAGTATGATGTAACTGGTAATTTGGAGTGCGGCGGCTTGACGCCGCTTTGGATCGTGTCAGAACCCGGAGCGGTAGCGTCGGGATCGAGGTCGTCTCTAAAAGAATCAATTGATCCGGTCGCTATCGCTCGCGGTTCTGACACGCCGTCAAGCCGGCGCACTCCAAAAAGAAAACGCGTGAGCACAAACAAGCCAACCAGCGAACAGTTGACGCGATATCTGCTCGGTGAAATGTCCGAAGCGGAACAAACCGATTTGGAGTTGCGTTACTTTGCCGACGCGCAGCTCTTCGCGGAATTGTGCGCCTGGCGGAACTACTTGATTGACAGCTATGTGTCTAATCGATTGTCGCCGTCGATGCGGGACCGCTTCGAATCAGGAATTGAGAAATCCTGGGCCATGAACGAACGCATTCGCTTCGCCGAAACCCTGCAGGAAACAATCGAGGGACGTGGTCAGGCTTCAACCTCTAACTCTCAAAGGCGATCCTTGCGCAAATTCTTAGTAAACCATCGCGGCGTTGTGGTGGTGGCGGCTTTCTTGATCGTTTTGCTTGCTGTCTGGCTAGTCCTGCGCTTCATAGATTAGTTGATGCGTTGGAAAAGCCCGCCCGACGAAGACTTCGCTTGATCCTCACTCAAACCTGACAAAACTTTTCGCAGCGACGCCGATAATTGTGCGGAGCAAGGGGCACAGGCGTAGAATGTCGCCGCACAACGCGTGACCTCGCCGCTTCTAGTCTAAGAGGCCCAAACATGAATTTCCTGCGCCCTTCATCACGATGGAATTGGTCGTGGGGTTTTGCATTCTTTATCGCCTTACCGGCACTGGTACTCGCGGCGCTTGGCCTGCGTGCGGTGCGAGCCGAACGGCTCGAGCAGGAACAACAGATGCGCGAGCAGGAAGTTCAAGTTGCGCGACTTTTTGACGCAGCGATTTTGAATAAATTGAACGCGTTAGAAGCTGAACTGAAGCGCGATGATATCTCCGATGCGACCAGAACGCCGGACGGTATCTATCGGTTTGCGCTCGATCGAAACAATGCGCTTCGCTTCCGCTCAAATCGCATTTACTTCGGCGATTCATCCGCGCCTGGCTGGTCGTTAACTATCGAAGCTGAGATTGAGCGGGCACAGTCTTTAGAAAATCAAAATCGCGCGGCCGCCGCAAACGTCTATCGACAAATCGCTCAAGCTGAGCCGCGTTTGCAACGTTGGGCCGATTTGAAAGTCGCCTGGATCAGTTATCAGGTTGGCGAGGCCAGCGCGCTCGCCGACGTAACGAATGCCGAAATCGCCGACTCTGAAGCCACGACTCCGAGTGGATTGCCGTTGCCATTGATTGCCTGCGCCTACTTCGAACACGTGCGCGATCAGGATCGAAAAAATTTTGCCGCGCTCACGGAACGCTCTCTGGAAAATCTGCGCCGCGGGCGTTGGTGGCTGAATTTTGACGAGCGCTCATTTTATGACAGCCAATTGCGGCAAATGCTTCAGCAGTTGAATGCGCAGCCAGTGCCGGACGATCAGAGCATTCTACAACTGCCGCCGCTCGAAACGATCTTGCGACGGGCAGCGCCGGCCGCGGGCGCCGAACGTGCCTGTTCGTTTGAGAGCGCGCAGAATCACAGTTTCTTAGTTTGTCTTTCGCCAAGAGACGGCGATACGAGACTCGCAGGCTTCGCGGTTTCACGCGATGCATTTCCGGCACTGTTCGACCCGGCCCTGTCGGCGCTGCTTTCCGGCCAACTGTTTCAGGCAAACATCCGCAACCGTCAACAAGAAAGCGTCTGGGGCAGACCGTTAACGAAAAGTAATTTCACGGAGCCGCTCAGCAACGTACGCGGTCTGGAAGTCACGTTCGCGCCCATCGGCTCTCCCAGCTGGATCGATCAGAAACAATTGTTGTGGCTGGGATTTATCCTGCTGCTCGTCGTGATGATGATTGCCGGACTCGCGATGACGGCACGGTTAGTTCGTCGCGAAGTCGAACTCAATCGGATGCAAAACGAATTCATCGCCGCGGTCAGTCATGAATTCAAGAGTCCCATTGCCAGCATTCGTCTGCTGATCGAGCGGATGATAAATGGCAGAGTCCGCGATTCTCGAACTACCGCCGATTATTGTTCAGCGATAGATCATGAATCAGAGCGCCTGGAGCGGCTGGTCAATCGACTGCTCGAATGGCAGCAGATTCAGGCAGGCCGGCGGCAATACACTTTTCGGCCCGTCGATCCTGCGGAGATCGCAAAGACTGCGGTCGCGCAATTCCGGCCGCTCGCCGACGCCAAACAGATCGTCCTTAAAACCAATCTGGACGATCGAGTGCCGAAAGTGAATGCCGACGAGCTGGCGCTTAGCGATGCGATTGAAAACCTGATCGACAACGCGATCAAGTACTCGCCTGCGGGTCGCACGGTTTGGTTGCAGTGCGCGTCAATCGATCATCAAGTGTCCATCCAGGTGCGTGATGAAGGGCTCGGCATCGCCGCCGACGAGTTGCCGCACATCTTCGATAGGTTTTATCGCGGGCGGCGCGGCGATCTGAGCAACGTGCACGGGACAGGCCTCGGCCTGGCGCTGGTGAGAGCAACTGCCGAGGCACACGGCGGGAATATTGAAGTGACGAGCGAACCCGATCGCGGGAGCTGCTTCTCGCTGCGGCTGCCAATCTGGTCAGAACCGCCTGCGTCAGCAGGCGGGTAGTTAGGTTCCGACCGGTACCACCCGCTGACGCAAGTGGTTCTGACATATTAAGAGAAATCGGATGGCGCGAATCTTAATCGTCGATGACGAGCCGTCAATCGTAATGGCGGTGCGCGATGAACTCGTGTTCGAAGGCTACCAGGTCGAATCCGCTGATGACGGCCCTGGAGCGATCAAACGCGCGCACGAATTTCGACCTGACGTGTTGTTGCTTGATTTGATGCTGCCGGGAATGAACGGCTTCGAAGTCTGCCGGCAACTGCGCAAAGAAATGCCCGCGCTTTGGATCATCATGTTGACGGTGCGCGGCCAGGAAGTCGATCGAGTTATGGGACTGGAAACCGGCGCCGATGATTACGTCACCAAACCTTTCTCGCTACGCGAGCTGGTCGCCCGCATCAAAGTTGGCCTTCGGCGCCAGTCGCCGCCAAGAAATTCATCGCATCGCATCGGCGACATCGAAATCGATCTCGCCTCGCATTGCGTCATGAAGAAGGGCGAGCCTTTGGCGCTGACGAAGAAGGAATTTGAGATTCTCGAAATGTTTCTCAACCGGCCCGGCGAAGTAATCACGCGCGATGAATTCCTCAATCGCCTTTGGGGCGAAGACGTTTACGTCACGCATCGGGTCATCGATACGCACATGGCCACGCTGCGCAAGAAAATCGAGGACGACGCCAACGATCCCAAACACATCCTGAGCGTGCGCGGCGTGGGATATCGGCTTGACGCGAACACTGCGGAATCTTAACCAAACGCTGGCGCAACCGGTCGTCCATGCGCTTACCATTCTTCAACCTCGGAAGGAGAATGTTATGGGATTCTGGCAGGAACTTTTTGGACCAACCAAGCCCGCGAAAGAGCAGGCCCGAGATCGAGCGTTAGTCTGGTGGCAGCAGCGAACTGGAAATGCCGCGAAGTGCGACGTCTGTAATAGCCAGGTTGCTCGCAGCCAAGGGTACTTACTGCGCACCTCCGAAATGCTTCAGTCGGACAGTTACATCAGATTATGTTCTGAGAAAATGGGCAGAGAGTTTGTACGAGGCGCAGGCATTCCCGGCATGGACGCAATTGTCATGAGCGCGGTGATGCCGGCCGCCAGCGTCGCCATGCGCGACCGAGTCGTGGCCGGCATAAAAAAGCAAACTACACCCTGGCTAATTTGTGAAACATGCCTCGGATCTCATTTTCCAAAAGTGATGGCCACGGTCTGAGAGCAATTTGGGACAGCTTTGGGACGGAGGAGCAAATGAAGGCACGAATCGTATTGATAGCCCCGATGGTTTTGCTGACGGCCATCTTTGCCGTTGCCCAACAAAACCCCCGCGAGATTTTTGAACGCGCGCGTATGCTCGACGAGAGCAACCAGAATCTTAGCGAAGCCATCAAGCTCTACGGCCAGGTTGTGAATCAGGCCAACGAGCAGCGCCCGCTCGCCGCTCGCGCCCAGCTTCGCATCGGAATTTTGTACGAGCGGCTTGGCCGCAAGGCTGAGGCGCAACGTGCGTATCAAACGGTCGTCAATCAATACTCCGATCAGACGGAAGCCGTGCGCATCGCGCGCGCCAAACTGCCACCGTCATCGAGAACAAATGCGAACGCCAGGAACAGGACGGGCGTGAACGAAAACACATCGCCGACTGTCCGCCAGTTGTGGGCCGGGCCTTCCGTCGATTTCTTCGGCGAGCCGAGCGCTGACGGAAGATACTTGCCGGTGACCGACTGGGACACAGGCGATCTCGCCATTCGCGATTTGGTGGAAGGTAAAACGCGCCGGCTCACCAACAAAGGAAGCTGGATGCAGTCGCTTGAGTTTGCACTGTTCTCGTTTCTCTCGCCCGACGGCAAGCAGATCGCTTACGGCTGGTTCAATAAAAATTTTGGTTGGGACTTGCGCATCATTGGCACGGACGGCTCTGCGCCGCGCCTGATTTATCAGACGACGCCGACGGGTTCAGACGTTGTGCTGCCTGGCGGCTGGACGCCCGACGGCAAATACGTCGCGGCATTAATTGGGAAGGATCGCGGGCATGCGGAGGTCGATCTGATCTCTGCAAGCGATGGTTCAGTGCGCGTGCTCAAGACTTTCTCGCCCGAAACAAGCACAACGGGAAGCCTTGCGGGTAATGCCATCGGGACAATCCGTCTGTCGCCCGACGGCCGCTACCTGGCTTACGACATGCGACCGAAACCCGACGCCAAGGAAGCCGACATTTTTGTACTCGACGTGCAAACGAAACAGGAGTACGCGGTGGTCCAGCATCCGGCGAACGACTTCACGCCGACGCCTGCTGTGTCGTATGCCGTTAAGGATCTGGG
>CBFHBI010000123.1:0-7025 GCA_965653755.1 uncultured Blastocatellia bacterium | reverse complement strand
TCTCGAACCACTGGTCGAGAAAATCGACGGCGCTCATGGTCATCAACTGCACTTGGTTGTATTTGTCTTCGGCGGAAAGCTGGCGGAAACGGCGGCCCATCGTCAGCAATTCCAGCAAGCCTTTCGGGTTCAGCGAAGCTGGATCCGGCGGCGTCATATTCATGATCGGCTTGACGAAGTGGGCCATCTCGACCATCGCCTTGCCGTACTCGTCGTACGCTTCGGCATCGAGGCGCGAGTGGCGCGCAATTTCGCGCCGCGTCTTCGCATGATCGTTCACGCGCCAGAGGTAATCGCCACTGGGCATCGGCGTGAACGTGCCGTCGAGCGGCAGAATCTCGAGCCCGTGACGCGGCAGATCGAGTTCACGAATAATTTCGGGACGGAGCAGGGAAACGACGTACGAGCAGACAGAGAATTTGAAGCCGGGAAAAACTTCTTCCGTCACCGCCGCGCCGCCAAGCACATAACGACGTTCGAGCACGAGCACGCGCTTGCCCGCGCGCGCGAGATACGCTGCGTTAACCAGGCCGTTGTGGCCGCCACCGATGACGATGCAGTCGTACTTCTTCATGTAATGCAAGCTGTCAGCTTGCGGCGCAAACTAACAGTTTGCGTTACGGAAGCCGTTTGGCGAAGACTGCGTAGGATACTTATAATCACGCGCACTGACAATTCACCAACCCGCAGAGCTGGAGGATGCCATGCCGATTAGTCAAATGATGCTGCCCGAATTCGATCATGAGATGGCGAATACACGCAAGACTCTCGAACGCGTCCCTGATGACAAGTTCGATTGGAAGCCGCACGATAAATCGATGACGCTGGGTGGACTGGCGACGCATCTTTCGCACATCCCAAGCTGGACGAAGGAAACTCTCGCGCGCACCGAACTCGACGTGGCCCCGCCCGGAGAGCCGCCGCAACGGATGGAAGGAAAGAAGTCCCGTTCGGAAGTGCTTGAGGCTTTCGATCAAAATGTGAAAGATGCGCGCGCGGCTCTCGAAGCGGCAACCGACGAGCAATGGTTAGGGAAATGGTCTCTGCTGGCAGGCGGCAAAACAATCTTCACGCTGCCGCGCACCGGAGTGATGCGCGGCTTTGTCATGAATCACATGATTCATCATCGCGCGCAACTTGGAGTTTATCTGCGTCTGCTCGATGTGCCGGTGCCGTCGATTTATGGACCATCGGCGGATGAAGGTGGCTTTTAGTATTTGGAGGTCGGTTAATTTTCAGCGAGCGCGAATCGCGTCCGCGATTCTCACTGCTTCGGCAATTGGCTTCACGTCGTGAACCCGCACAATTTGCGCGCCGTGCAAAATCGCCGCGACCACGGTTGCGATCGTTCCGTAAATCCGCTGATTGGCTGGCGCGCTGTCTAACAATCTCCCGATGAATCCTTTGCGCGAAGTGCCAATCATCAACAACAAGTCCGGGAATTCAGATCGGATTTGATCCAGCTTCGCGATCAATTCCAGGTTCTGCTCGGCAGTCTTGCCAAATCCGATGCCCGGATCTATCGCCAGGGAATCACGCGCGACGCTGCGGCTCTCGGCCAGCGCTACGCTGGACCGCAGTCCATCAATCACCGTGGTCATTACGTTCGCAGCGGGCGCCAACTGTTGCATGTCTTTCGGCGTGCCGCGCGAGTGCATCAACACCAAGCCTGCTTTGGCTTCCGCCACCACGTCGGCGACTGCCGCATCGAAGCGCAGCCCGGAGATATCGTTAATAATTTCCGCGCCTGCCTGAAGGGCCACGCGGGCCACCGCCGATTTGGTGGTGTCCACCGAAATTGGCGCCGACAAATTCGCCAGACGTTCGATCACCGGAATAACCCGGTTCAGTTCTTCCTCTTCGGAGATCGGTTCTGAGCCCGGTCGCGTCGATTCACCGCCGATGTCGATGATGTCGGCGCCGTCGGCGATCATTTCTTCCGCATGCGCGAGGGCGTCGGCGAGTGAAAAAAATTCGCCGCCGTCGCTGAAGCTGTCGGGCGTCACGTTCAGGATGCCCATCACGAGTGTGCGCTGGCCGTAAGGCAGCGAACGACGGCCGATTTTCCATTCTCTGTTGGTGTGCAACATCACTTTCTCACTTTATCACCGGCAGAGTCAGATGAGATGGATAACGCGCCGACTCATAAATCGTTTGTGTCGCTGATTGATAATCCTGCGGCTGCGCCAGAAAGATGTTCGGCACAAATTTCTGTGGATTGCGGTCGTAGAGCGGAAACCAGGAGCTCTGTACTTGCACCATCACACGATGACCCTTCCTGAACGTGTGGTTATTCGCGTGCAAGTCGATCGTGTATTCGTTCACCTGGTTCGCGGCGATTGCGGCCGGGTTCGCGTAGCTCTTCAGATAACGGCCGCGAAAGATCTCGTCGACAATCATTAACTGGTAACCGGTCATTTTCGGATCGTCCGGATTGTTGTCGGGATAAACGTCGATTAATTTCACGACCCAATCACTGTCGGTGCCGGTCGTGGATGCAAACAAGTGCGCGATCACATAACCGTCGATCGTGAGATCCTGATCAAGCTGATTCGTCTGCCAACTGACGACATCGGATCGACCTTGCAGGAATCGCTGATCCTGCACCAGCCACGTGTACCAGCTCGAACCGCGTCCGTACGTCGGTTGAATCGGCCGTTTGCGATACGGGACGGGACTCGCCGGATCGGAAACGTAGTCTTCTGATTCCCCGGCGTTGCTCGTCGTTGGTTTATCAAATGAGAGCGTCTTGCCATTGTGAAGGTAAAGGTCGCGATTCAACGCTTCTTTCGGCGGCCAATGATCCGAGCGCGTCCATTGATTTGTGCCACTCTGGAAGGTCCACGCCTCCGGCTCGTCGAGTTTGCCTTTGTCGTGCAGATAGTAAGCAAACCACGGCGCCTCGATCTGCGCGCGAAAATAATTTCCGGTCGCGCTGCCGAAATTTACCTGGCCCAGCGTGCGCGCCGGCCCACCCCAGCCGCCGTGGTTCCACGGTCCCAGCACGATGAAGTTGTGATTTGTCTTATCGAATTTTTCCAGCGCGTGATACGTGGCCAGCGCGCCATAATAATCTTCCTGGTCCCACCAGCCGCCAACGACGAGCGTCGCAACGTGCGTTGGCTTTAGATAATTCTCTGCGCCGCGCGCGTGCCAATAATCGTCATACCGCGCATGCACGACAAAGGCGTTCCACGTCGGAAATTTTCCGTCATTCAATTCCGTGATCTTGCCGAGCGATCCTTTTTCCAGATACCAATCGTAAGCATCTTTGTCGAACGTGACATCGGCGTTTTCTTTCGACGTCTCCATCATCTTCACGTATTCGTAACCGTAGCTTTGACGAAACGCGCCGTTGTGAAAGAAATCGTCGCCCAGCCACGTGTCGGTCATTGGCGCTTGTGGCGAAGAAGCCTTCAGCGCTGGATGCGCGTCGATGGTAGCCATGGCGGCCAGCCACCCGTCGTACGAAACACCGAGAATCCCGGCCCGGCCGTTATTCATCGGTACATTTTTGATAAGCCAATCGATCGAATCGTAAGTGTCGGTGCTTTCGTCGATCCCTCTCGCGTCTTTCGGATCGTGCGGCGGCCGGTTCATCACGAATTGGCCTTCCGATCCGTAACGCCCGCGGATGTCCTGCAGCACAAAGATGTAGCCATCGGGAATGAAATCACGAAAGCGGCCGTTGACTGAGTTGGAAGTGTTCTCGCCGACGCCATAAGGCGTGCGCTCGATGAGCATCGGCAGGTTCTCGTTCTTAGTCTTCGGCGTGAAGATCAATGTGTGCAGACGCACGCCGTCGCGCATCTTGATCATCTCTTCGCGCCGGTCGAACGCAACGTTGCTTTGGACCTCTGGTTGATTGCTGGTCTTGCCGGCGTTTGTCGTGCGTCCTTCTTGCTGCCAAACCACGCCGCTAACTTTCCCCTGCGCGTCTCGCACAAAGGTCGCTTGCGCGTCGAATAGCTTGACGAAGAACTTCGATTCGCTGGCCGGGAAAATTTCGATACGCGGGCCGTTCGTTGCTTGCACGTAATACTTTTCGTCTTCGCGCAAGAAAGAAATAACGACATCGGGGTTTGTCGGGATCGCATACTGGCCGACATAGTCATCGAACATTTTCGGATTGATCTTGACTTCAGTCAGCTTTGCATCCTGGCCAACAGCCGCGACAGAATACGCAAGACAAATCGCGCCCATCAGGATGACGACGCCAACCAGCGGCGCCAACGCAAAACGTTTCATTTTGAAAGTCTCCCGGTCGGAAAGAATAATGAATCAACCGCTCATCAGCATGTAAATAACCGCCGCGGCCGACAGCAGTGCGATTAGAAATGCCACAATCCATACCATGCCGCGATCAGTTTTAATCAATCCTGTTTCAATCTGTCGATTGACGCGATCATAGCGCCACGCAGCCAACACCGTGACCACAGCGCCGAGAATTATGAGAGCGACTCCGGCCGGCACGGCTTTATTTGTGATTCCGCCTGCGCGCGGAAAAGCGGCCGACGCGATGGTCGGACTGAGCCGCGCGATCACGAACCCGAGACTGATCAGCGCCAGCGTCGTGCGCACCCAGGCGAGAAACGTGCGCTCGTTGTCCAAGTGTTCGGACGCACGATGTGTTTCAGGAATCTCGCGATGAACGACACGCTTGGTCATAATAATTCCTGATTCATTGAGCAGGGCATCTCGGTTCGTCTGAAAATGACTCCATTTCTACATGAATACGGTTCGGAGGATTCAATAGCTTTCGCAAACGCGCCAGATCGTCTTTCAGCGCCAAGCAGGATGGCGTTGCATTTTCAACGATCGATTTCGCGGGACGGCGATCGCCGCTTTGAATCATGCTCACAAATCTCGTCACATCGCGATTGATCGCTCCAAAGCCTGGCGCTTCAGGCGTACCTTCCTGCAGTTCGGCTAACGCCTTAGAAAAATTCTGCGAAACCTCAAGATTGGTTTTGTCTGTGATGTTCTTTTGCGATTGCTCTACGAGATCGTGTAGGCGCGCGATGTAGTTGTATGCGCGATAACTAATATTCATCCAGTTATCGATCATGCGGGCGACATCCAACTGAGCTTCGAGATCACCCGGACCAACCTGCACGCGTGGATCTAACCGAATCCTCAGCGGTTGCCGAAAGACCGTGCCGTCCACGCGTAAGACGACTTGGTAGTTTCCCGGCACGGCCAATGGCCCAGGCGGTTGATAACGCGGCGTGCGTCCCGGCACGGCATGATCCGGCAAAGTGTATTCGATGTAATCGATGTGCCGGCCGCGAAAGTTGTACGTCAACGCGTCCGGATGCGGCCATTCCAGGTTCCACGCGAAACGATTCAGTCCGGCGTGACTCGTGAGTATTTCGGGCGGCGCAAACCAATAGTCAGGGACATTCGCCGGACGAGTGTCCACTCGCTCACCGAGGTTCGAAAACGTGCGGACGAGATTCTTCTTGGCGTCAAAGATTTCGAGCGAGACATGCTTGGCGGGTGACTTCAGGAAGTAATAGATAATCGCGCCTTCAGGTGGATTGTCGCTGTGCGCTAAATCGATTGACAACGGCGTGTCGGGATCGTTGTCGAAACGGACGCGGATCGCCTCGGCAGGCTTAAGCAGCGCCGTCGTGCGCGTTTCATCGACTTGTCGGAGTGGCGAAATGTCGTCGAGGATCCAAAGCCCGCGGCCATAAGTCGCCGCCACGAGATCGCTGCCATGCACATTCAAATCGCGAACTGAAGTCGTCGGCAGATTCAGTTGCAGGGTCTGCCAGCGATCGCCGCCGTCGAACGAAACCCAAATGCCAGTTTCAGTTCCGGCATAAACCAATCCCTTACGTTGCGGGTCTTCGCGCACGGTGCGGGCGATGCCGTTGTCGGGAAGACCGTTGACGATCTTATGCCAGGTCTTGCCCGCATCGCGCGTGCGGAGGATGTAGGGATGAAAATCTGCCGGAACCTGCGCGATCAAGTAAGCCGTGTTGGCATCCGTGGGCGAAGCTTCGATCAAAGTGACGTCCGCTCGTTCAGGTAAGTCGGCGGGCGTAACGTTGGACCACGTCGCGCCATTGTCATGCGTCAGTTGGACGACGCCGCCGGTCGAGCCAACCCAAATCAATCCCGCTTGCGCCATCGAAGGTGCGATGGTTTGGATGACGCCGGTGCCTTTGTCCGACGCATTCTTCGCGGTCAGATCGGGACTAATCTCCTGCCAGGTCTCACCGTTGTCCGTCGTGCGCATGACGAACTGCGTGCCCAGGTACATCGTTTTCGGATCCTGCGGCGAGCGAACCAGCGGCGTTTCCCATGTGTAGCGATAACGCGCGCCTGGTCCAAACACGGTCGCGATTTGTCCGGTCGTGTGATCGAGCCGAAACACCGATCCGTACCAACCAACAGAGAAAACGATGTTCGGGTCCCGCGGATCGGGCGAGATGTAGCCGCTCTCAAACGCGCCCGTAGAAAACCAATCGCGCCAGGTGAGGTGCCCATAATCGCTGCGTGACAGCACCGCGACCGAGCCGCTGTCCTGTTGCGCAGCGTACAGTCGATAAGGAACTTGATTGTCCGTCACGACGTGATAGAACTGACCCGTCGGTTGCGTAAACCAATCGCTCCAGGTTTTCCCGCTGTCGAGACTGATGATGGCTCCCTGATCGGAACCGAGAAACATTCGTTTTGTGTTCTGCGGATCGATCCAAAGTACGTGTTGGTCTTCGCCGCTGGGCGCGCCTTTGTACGACTCCCAGGTTTTGCCGCCGTTGAGCGAACGATACATTGAGGTCTGCATAACATAAACGACGTCGGGATTAACCGGATCGACATAGGTTTTGCCGAAGTAAGTCGAACCCGTGACGCGCGGATCGTTCGTGCTGCGCTTCCAGTTTGCGCCGGCGTCGTCCGAAACATAGAAGCCGTTATTCATCACCGCATAGACACGCAAAGGACTTATTTTTGGCGCGATCGCCAACCCAATCGATCCGCGCGATGATTCAGGCAGTCCAGCGCCGCTCAGTTCC
>CBFHBI010000122.1:0-7041 GCA_965653755.1 uncultured Blastocatellia bacterium | reverse complement strand
GTCTGAACGGAATCGGGACGTTTGGGACCGAGAAGATCGGGCAATGGGTGAAGTGATTGTCGGGGCAGTAGCCCGACCGTTAGGGAGGGCGCCATCGCGCGCGGGTCAACGTCCTCCCTCACGGTCGGGCTACTGCCCGGTGTTTGCGCAGCGACTCGTTGACAACCCGCCTATCCGCTAAGAATAATGTAGTTGGTCGAATTTGATTGCTTACCCGACGAACCGTTTGCCTGCTTTCTTCATCCAAGCACCGCCTCGACTGTTCCGCACAGATTTCCTTTTATGAATCGAAAAACCTTAGCCACATTCGTGATTACGATTCTGCTCCTGTTCATGAAGATTTGGAGTTTTGGATCGTCGGCCGCACATCAGACTGCGAAGACTCCCGAGCAGAATCCGCAACAGCCGAGCAGTGTCTTTGCCGATGAAGATGAGAACGAACCCGATGCCGACCTGGGCAAGTTCGGCTCGAGCACGAGCCGTGAAAAATGGCTCGAGGAACGCGACCAGTACATCGCGCGCAAACGCGGCATCGAGCCCGGCCGTCCTTTCGATCCTTCTTTGCGCGTGCAAGCCGTCGAACAGATGCAGCGGCAGGAAAAGAGCAGCAAGCTCGAATCGATCGTCAACGGCGACATCACGCCGGCAGCGGGCGGCACTTGGACCCCGATTGGACCACTGACGCTGCCGAACGGCGTCGGCTCGAGCAGTGGTCCGACGAGTGGCCGCGTTACCGCGATCGCGATCGACCCGAATTCTAATGGGCAAACTGTTTATCTCGGAACAGCGCAAGGCGGCGTTTGGCGCTCGACCAACGGAGGCACAACCTGGGCCTCGATCTTCGACGGCGCGGAAACGATGTCGATTGGCGCGTTGGCAGTTGCGCCTTCGAGCCCCACGACACTCTACGTCGGCACGGGCGAGTTTAATTCCTGCGGCGACTGCTTCTTCGGAGCCGGACTCTATCGCATCGATAATGCCGACACATCGGCGACTCGCACCGGCCCGATCAATCCGCAAGTGACCAGCGGAAGCCCCGGGTTAACCTACAACGCGTTTGATGGCCGGGGAATTACGAAGATTCTAGTTGATCCAAACAATGCCGCAAATATTTGGGTGGCGACGGCGCGTGGAGTTGGCGGCAGTGGCGCGAACGGTAAAGGACAGCCTCCGACCATCGCGCCACGCGGCGTCTTTCGATCAAACAACGGCACGTCCTCCAGTCCTACTTTCACGAAACTGACGGTCAACACCGATGCCAGCGCCGACGGTAACCCGGGGACGGGCGATGCTGACATCTCGGACATGGTGATGGAGCCAGGTCATCCGTATAACCTGCTGGTCGCAACGATTGGACGGACACCAATCCTGGGCGGCATCTATCGGACCACGACTGCAACCGGGGCCGCGACGTTCACGCAAGTATATGGCGCATCGACTACTGGACCGCCGCTGACGACAACTGGCGTCCGCATCAGCCTGGCGATTAATAAAGTCGGTTCAGTAGTAACTGCTTATGCCGCTACGAGTGAAACGCCACCTTCCGGTTCATGTGCAACGACGGCCAACTCTGGCCTCGTACGCAAGCAGGTCGATCCCTTTAATAGCAGTTCGACTTGGGTTATTTCGCTTCTGGGCGGCACGGCGTTCTGTTCGGGTCAATGTTTCTATGACATGCCGATCGCCGTCGATCCGAACGATGCTAATCACGTCTACATCGGAGGTCAGGCAGGGGGCGGCTGCGGTGGCGTGGTGAGACAAGCCACCGACGGCGGCGCCGCCGCGAGTGGAGCAGGTTCATTCGCGGTGGATAGTTCCGGATTGCACGCGGACGATCACGCGATAGTTTTTGACGGCGCGGGCAATGTCTATACGGGAAACGATGGCGGCATCTGGAAGAGATCGGCGAGTGCATCAGCCGGCACTGCCTGGACGAACCTCAACAGTTCGCCCTTGAACACGCTGCAATTTGAAAGCGTCGCGGTGCACCCGACGGATCAGTTCCTGACGATTGGCGGAACCCAGGATAACGGCACCGAAGCGCAACAGACTTCGTCCGGCAATTGGATTCGAGCCGAAAGCGGTGACGGTGGATATGCGCTCATCGATCAGAGCGCCACCGACACCACGAACGTGACGATGTATCACACGTTCTTCAACGACAGTTCTCAGATCGGTTTTGATCGGATTTTCAAAACCGCGTGTATCGGTACAAGCTTCCCGAGCCAATTTGACTCTTGGCCCGCCCGCGGCGATTTCGGTCCTATACCCAACCCAACTCCAACTCCAGTCGCCTGCGATGGCGGCACGGCCGCATATCAGAACAACGGTCTCGTGAAGACCAGCGCCGTGCTGTTTTATGCTCCGATGGCTTTGGGCCCGGGATCGCCAAATACCGTTTATTTCGGGGCGGATCGACTGTATCGCTCGAACGATCGAGGCGATACCATGACGACTGTTAGCCAGGTGCCGCTCAACAACTTCAATGGTGTGACTTCGCCGATTACGACGATCGCAATCTGGAAGGGCGGCGATAACGTTAGGCTGGTCGGAGTTCAGAATGGGAACATCTACGCCACTTCGACGGGCTCTTCAAACCTGAAGCTTCTTTCAAATTCTTTTCCGGCGAATCCCACCGGCAGCATCACCAACAAATTCATCGGCCGGGCCATGATCGATCCCAACAATAAGAACGTCGCCTATGTGACTTTGTCTTATTACGCGCCGGCGGGGCAAGGGATTTGGAAAATCACCAATCTCGCGAGCGCCAGCAGCGATAACCCCGTCCTGCCACCGCCCAACTGGGTAGCTGCCAGTAATGGCATTCCGAGTATTCCCATTAACGCATTCGCCATCGATCCGCTGAACTCGAACAATCTCTATGCGGGCACCGACATCGGCGTTTACTTTTCGAGCGACGGCGGCGCGAACTGGAGTCCGTTTGGAAGCGGCTTGCCGAAAGTTGCGGTCTTCGATTTGGCGATTCAACCAACCAGCCGAATTCTGCGCGCGGCAACACACGGTCGCGGCATTTGGGAAACGGCGCTCGTCGGCCCCGCGGCGTCAACTATACAATTCAGCCAAAGTTCGACCTCGATTACCGAGGGCACCGGCAGTTCATCGGTCGATGTGCCCGTGACCATTACGCGATCGGGTGATACGTCATTCCCGGCCACGGTAAATTACGCGACCAGCGATTCGTCAGGATCGAATCCCTGCGGTGTCGCGAATGGCATCGCGTCGTCGCGCTGCAATTACATCGCGACCTCGGGAACGATCAATTTTGCGGCGGGCCAAACGAGCACGTTAGTCTCAGTTCCTATCACCTATAACTCGTACGCCGAAGGCGCCAAGACATTTCAGATGACGCTGAGCGGTGCGACAGGTTTGAATGCCGGCATCGGCTCGCCGTCAACCATCAACATCACGATCAACGACAGTGGCTTCACCGGACCGAACCAGATCGACAGCGCAGGTTTCTTTGTGCGTCAACATTACGTTGACTTTCTTAATCGGGAACCTGACGCATCAGGTCTCTCGTTTTGGTCCGGTCAGATGACTAATTGCAGTTCACCGCCGCCGGCTGATTTGACGGTGTGCAAAGTCAATGTCAGCGGCGCGTTTTTCCTGTCGATTGAATTTCAACAGACGGGATATCTGGTCGAAAAAATTTACAAAGTTGCCTTTGGCGATGGCGCGGGAACTGCCGGCGGCCAGCCACTCAAGGTGCCGGTCATCAGGCTGAATCAATTTCTACCCGACACGCAGCAGATTGGCCAAGGCGTAGTCGTCAACGTCGGCAATTGGCAGCAGCAACTGGATGACAACAAAAATGCGTTCACTGAGCAGTTCGTGCAGCGGCCGGCGTTCCTTGCCAGGTTCCCGCTGTCGATGGATAACGCAACGTTTGTTGGAAACATGAATACAAACGCCGCGGACAACAGCGGGACGCCGCCTCTGACTGCCGTCGACGTGAACAATCTGGTGACGGCGCTGAATAACGGCACGATGACCCGGGCGCAGGTCTTGCGAGCAATCGCCGAGAATGGAACCCTCAACAATTCCGAAAAGAACCGCGCCTTTGTCTTGATGCAATACTTCGGATATCTGCGCCGCAATCCGAATGATGCGCCGGATTCAGATTACGGCGGCTATTCGTTCTGGCTGGGCAAGCTCAACCAATTTAACGGCGATTTTGTGGCCGCCGAAATGGTGAAGGCATTTATCACGGCGCCGGAATATCGCCAGCGCTTCGGAACGAACTAGGTAGGGTGTTGGGGTTAGCGTGTAGGGTGTTTCTGGCGCAAGCAGGGTAAATCTCTCAATCGTGTATTCGATCAACTAAACCCTACGCCCTAAACCCTGATCTTATTGAGCAACCGCCGGCCTGCTTCGCGAAACTAAGCCGAAGAGGCCACTTGCGGTTGCGCGCGGGCAACCTTTACAATGTGCGCCCTGACAATTAGTTAAAGAAATACAAGTTTTCTAATGATTTTGGCCTAAACCCAGCAGGCTGGATCGCACTAAGTCGAGTTTCGGTTTCTTAATGATCAGACTGGTTATCGCTTTTTTATGCGCGGCGACGGCGTGTATGCTCGTCGCCGGCGCACTTCATTCGTCCGCGCAGTCAACTTCGGCGAACACGCCGGACGCCTATTTCACCCAAATCACCGCTTCGAATCGCAGCTCATTTACAACGCAAGTCGGTTCGTTTGCCAGCGACATCACTGCCAACGGCCGCTTTGTCGTGATTGAATCGAACGGCGACATTGCGACTGAAAAGACTGCGACCCGCAATAATCAGGACGGCAATCGCGAAATTTTTCTTTACGATTACGCACAGCGCCGCGTGTTTCAGATCACCAACACGCGCAGCGTGCCCAAGCCGCCCGGCAGCCCGTCGCCGTCACCGAGTCCCAGCCCGAGTCCCAGCCCAAGCGTAAGTCCGAGTCCTTCGCCAACCGTGAGTCCGACTCCGCCGGCTGACGAGCCCACGAACACGCAGGTTGAAATCAGCAACAATCGGCCGATGATTAGCGTCGAGCCGACGCTTGTGGGCAGCAACCGGACTTACACGATTGTGTTCAGTTCGAATGTCCCGGCCTCGACCGGGCCCGGAAACTTTGACGGCACAAATGCTTCTGCTTCTGATTTGAGTTCGCTGGCAGCGGACGGCAACCAGGAAATCTGGATTTATAAGTTCACAGTAGCGGACAACGCAAACCTTTCCAGCGGGGCCGAGGTCCCATTCGCGGATTTGACTGCGGGATCGTTTACGCGCATTACGAATACACCCGCTAGTCGTGTCCCCTCGCCCGGAGGCACGGCCAGCGACAAATCGAGCTTTGCGCCGTTTGTGGCCGACGATAATCGCGATGCGACGATAAACGATAACGGCACGATCATCGCGTTTACCTCGACGCGTGATCTTACGCCCGGAAATCCGGGCAACCTGGATCCTACGGCCGTTGACAAGCAAGGGAATCCCGAAATTTTCATCGCTGATATCAGTAATCCCGCGGCGCCGAAGTTCACTCAAGTCACGAATACGGTCACGACCTCTTTCAATAATCCCATCTTTAGTTCTAATCCGAGCCTGTCGGGAGACGGATCAGTCGTCACTTTCATTTCGAATGCGAATATCACCGGCAATAATAATGATGGTGGCGGATTGAGTAACGGCGAGATCTATGTCGCGAACTACAACGGTACGGCGGCGCCGGTGAGCAACATTCGACAAGTGACCAAGACAAAGAACGGCTTGCCGGTTCCGGCGATAACACCGACGCCTGGCGCAAGTCCGACGCCGACCATCAGCCCCGACCCGACGGCGACGGCAAATCTGCTGATCTTTGGCCGGCGCATGAGTCGCGATGGAAGGTACATCGGTTTCGAATCGTTGGCCGCGGATCCGAAAGGCAACACGACGAACACCAGCCAGTACGCGCCTTTCGTTTACGACATTTCAACAGACACGTTCACGCAACTTGGACCAAGGGCGACGAGCACCCAAATCGATCCAGTTCTGCACGTGCCGGTGTTCACCGATTACGATGCGGCCTTGCATCCGGCTTCGGTCGTCTGGTCTTCGGCGCTGAACTATACGCCCAGCGGTACATTGGTGACCGATACTACGGGATTGAATCCGGATAGCGTGACGCAATTTTTCCTGACGTCACTGCCGGCTTCCACTTCGGGTCCGTTTATTCGTATTTCGAATTTTCCACTCGTTGGCGGCGGCAGCGGCATGCTCGCAAGCAATAGTCGCCGCCGGTTCGCCTTCTCGCGTACGGCGGACATGGGTTTCAATAACCCCGACGGATCGAGCGAAGTCTTTTTTGAATTGTCGCCGCCGATTAATAGCGAATCGTCGAACACGCTCACGCTATTTACCGGCGCCAGCTCAATGTCCGTGCCGATCGCCAGTCCGACCGCGACCCCGAGTCCGACAATCAGCCCCACGCCGACGCCGAGTCCTAGCCCTAGTCCCAGTCCGAGTCCATCGGCCAGTCCGTCAGTGAGTCCGACGTCGAGTCCGATCGGATTCGCCGCGGGCGAGCTGGCCGTGGTCCAGGCAAATCCCAGCTTTGGGCCAGTGACGGCCGCGACCGTCAGCAACGCAAACGCGTCAGAGACCTTACGCACGCCGGACTTGCCAATCGAACTCAGTGGGGTGTCCGTTTCGATCAACGGGGCGGCGTGTGGGCTCTACTCCGTAAGCTCTACGCAAGTCAAATTTGTGGTGCCGGTAGGCTTGCAATTGGGCACTTATCCGATCGCCGTTAATAACAACGGCACCGTCTTTCGCGGCGGCGTGCAAATTGTCGGCGCGCAGCCGGATATTTTCACGAGCACGAACGGACCGGGTGGCCGAGCCGTAGTGTGTAATGAGACCAACCCCGCAGTGTGCACACCTGAGCCTTTCAACATTACCTCCGATGATGGCACCGGAACCCAGGTCGCTACGATCCTGCGAGTTTCTTTGACCGGAGTGCGAAACAATTCGCCCGGCGGCATCACTGCCACGATCGGAACCACGGC
>CBFHBI010000121.1:0-7055 GCA_965653755.1 uncultured Blastocatellia bacterium | reverse complement strand
TCGCGCTACTTCCTGCCGCACGTGCTGGCGCTTTCGACTTCGTCTCCGTTCTGGATGGGCCACAACACGGGCTTGAAGAGTTATCGTTCGGAGGTCTTCAAACAGTTTCCGCGCACAGACCTGCCAGACCACTTTGATTCATATCCGGGCTTTCAGCGTTACGTTGAGTTGCTCATAAAGACTGGTTGCATCAATGACGGTAAGAAGATTTGGTGGGACTGCCGGCCGCATCCATTCTTTCCGACACTCGAATTTCGCATCTGCGATATACCAACCCGCGTCGACGACACCATTGCCATCGCGGCTCTGTTCCAGGCCATCGTGGCGAAACTTTACAAGCTGATGGATTCCAATCTCGGATTCCGCCTTTATCGCCGGATGCTGCTACAGGAGAACAAGTGGCGCGCCGTTCGCTACGGCCTCGACGGCAAAATGATCGACTTTGGCAAGAATAAGGAGGTTCCCACCCGCGACCTGATTCGCGAACTCCTGGACTTCGTCGACGACGTGGTTGACGAACTGGATTCCCGCACAGAGATTGAGCACATCCACACCATCCTCGAACGCGGCACCTCCGCCGACGAACAACTCCGTGTATATCACGAGACGAACGACCTCAAAGCGGTTGTCGATCGTTTGATTGAATTGACGACTGAGAACGTGCCGAAAGACGTGAATCTTACAATCGCGAATCCTTCGTTAGCGCCGTCGGCGATTGCCAAGTAGTTTAGACCTCGCCAGGTGGTAGATAACGTGGCACACCGCCGGCTTTCAGAAGTTGCTGTTCGATGGGTATGCCGCGTTGGCCGAACTGCCATTCTTCGAGAAATACACGTCCATTGCGAATGGCCTCCGAAACGCTTCGCTGTGTCGGAGAAAGTTTGCTTGTTCCACACTTCACCTCCACGAAAGTGATCTTGTCGACCTTTCGATTTACTGTAAGGCCGTCAAAGCAAACATAGTCGATCGGATTGTAGAGCGGCCTCACATCGCGTGGATCATGCTCGAACCGCTGGAGAAATGGAGCCAGTCGTTCAAAGAAGTGTCCCAATAACGTTGACCGCGACCTCTTAATGCTCTGCTGTTGCGCCTCTCTAATCAGCTTCTTTACCGAGCTGCCGTCCTTCAGCATCTCTTTGGCACGTTGGCGCGCCAGCGCTTCGATGCCTCTCTCCCTAAGCATTAAGTCACGCTCGCGTTCGCGCAATTCGGTTTCTTGCCGAT
Organism: uncultured Blastocatellia bacterium; assembly: GCA_965653755.1. Taxonomy (GTDB): domain Bacteria; phylum Acidobacteriota; class Blastocatellia; order Pyrinomonadales; family Pyrinomonadaceae; genus UBA11740. Next base: position 5,831 of record CBFHBI010000121.1, on the reverse strand, counting down.
CGAGTTCCGCGTGCCATTGATTTATGTCCGCTTGTTTGGCCTTCAGTTCCTCTTGCTCTCGTTGCTGTTTTCTTAACCAGTCTCTCGGGGGCTCCGTGCCACAAGAAATCGCGGCATCAGACAATCTGAAGAGGTCTCCACAGCAAGGGCAGCGACCCCAAAGTTGCCTTGCCACTTTATAAAACTCAACCAATGTCTTTTGCAGCGGGCTATTTGAGGCCATGTTCTTCTCCTAAACTAGCTAATAGACTTCGTCGTGTGTTCCAATATCGGCAAAGACCGCCCGATTTGATTCGTCAAACGAAAATACAACTCTGACGTCGTAGTCAATGCTAAAGCTCCAACGACCTCTCAAGCGTCCCGACAACTTGTGCGTTGCCAGTCTCGGATCGAAGGGGTTGAGTCGAAAAATTGCGAGTTTCTCCCGGAAGCGCTTCTCGAGAGCTGGCTTCGTGCGAGCCTTTCGCTTGAATGCTTTGAGGAACGACGAACTGAACGAGATCTCAGTCACGGGAGAGTTGTTCCATTAGGGTCTCGATATCGCTGGAAAACGTTAGCTTACCTTCGCGCAACTCTTGCATGCTGGCTTCGCAGTTTTCGTAAATCTCTTGACGGCGCTTTTCAATCAGATACTTCTTCAGAAGCTCGCCTAACTCCTCCATCTCAGCGGGAGAGAGTTGCTTCACTTCTTCGACTACCTGTGCAAAGTTCTGACTCATGGCGTTTCTAGATAGAAAGAATACTCTTTCCAATTTAGCGGTTCAACCCTTTTGACCAACTCGCTCCGCCAAATAATATTGCCACAGCATCCTTGCAGCCACAGATCGATATGGCCGCCACCCTTCAGCCATCCGCGCGAATTCTATGAACGAGGGACGCTGTTTCAACTTCCGAATCTTCATCACCGCGGTTGCCAAAGCGATGTCGCCATAGGGCCAGATGTCAGGACGGCGCAGAGCCATCAACAAATAGATGTTAGCGGTCCAGGGGCCGACGCCTTTGATTCGCGTCAGTGTCGCGTGTGCTTCTTGGTCGTTTAGCTTACTCAGGAATTTCAGATCACCGTCGCGGAACGCCTGCGCGACCTGGATCGCGTAATGCGCTTTCTGCCGCGTCATTCCCAGCGAACGCAGATACGTCTCGCCTCGTTCAATGAACGTCGTCGCCTCAAAGGGATCGATGTTTGCGCGGAGCCGTTCGTACATTGCCCGCGCGGAGATCAGCGAAACCTGTTGTTCGAGGATGATGCGAAGCAGCGTGTTGAAGCCCGGGCGGCGCCCCCACATCGGCGGCGTGCCGTGTGCCTGGTGGATAGTGCGTAGATGTTTGTCGCGGGTGGCTAACCACCGGGCCGCAGCCGCCAGCGTTTCGCCGGTGAGCGGTGCCGGCGGCGCCGGTTTAGATTCGGCTCTTTTCACTGATCCGCAGGCTCTTCGCCTTTGGGTTGTTTGCCTGATACACAGTCGAAAGCCTGCGTGACCTTGTTGGCGTCGACGTCACTGAGGGTAATGAAAACCGTTCCGTAGGAGGAGCCTGCGGCAGGCACGCCCGACACATATCCTTCTGACGACAAGAAGACGCTATACGGAAATTCGCCTTCAGTGAGTTCGAAGGTGTACGGAGGCGTGCCTCCGTCTGCTTGCAACCAGATGCCATACGGCTCATTGATCAAGAACTCAGGCAGATCTTCAGTCAGAAAGGTTAGAGTTGATTTACTGTCGCCCATCGGGGGAATCCTTTCGTCAGTCAGCATTGGAGATCAATTTTTTGACAGCGCGAGCTTCAGGAAATTCTCAAACAAGAGACGCCCGTCGCGCGATTCGTTTGGATGCTCCCAGCGTGTGGGATTCGAGTGCCAGTCCTCGAAAGATTTCTCGAGATGAAACTGAACAGAATAGATGAGTTGATTGTCAGAACGTTTGACCATCATTTGATTGCGGCACAGGTATGAACGCGCAAGCAATTGGAATCCATCGGGCACGCGATCGAGTTGCAAACCGTGATTCTGCCAGACACGGAGGATGCGACCTTCGCGCGTGTAATCCTGCCAGACGCGTGACTCAGGATTATCGATGCCCTGAAAGATTGGGTCTTCAGGTTCGACGATCCGCACAAAGCGATATTGATATTCCGTCACGCGGTTCGTTCGGCGCTTCTCCTGCTCTTGCTGATCCAATGTGAGCACGCGGGCGCCGAAGCTCAAGCCGATCAGTTGATGGCCGCCGCAGATGCCGAGAACGGCCGTCTTCGTAGTGTGAATGAAATCGCGGAAACCGGCGAGCAGTTCTGGTTTGTAGTAGTCAAAATCGCGGAGCGTGCCACTGAGTACAATGCCGTGCGGTCGAAAATCCTTAACTGCTTGGGCCAGTTCACTGACGTGAACAGTTTGCGCGAGTGGTTCCCTAACCAGGCGCGCGATGTTCATGATTATGTTCTTGAGAGCCAACGAGGCAATCTGACGTTCGATTTTCAGTTGGGACTTTACGTTCTTTCCCAGCTCTGTTCGTCCAATCTCAGACAAATCGTTTTCGTCGCGAAGCAAATTATCAACAACCAGTACACGCGCCGATTCGATCGTTTTCTCGATCGATTCAAAACGACAGAAAGCGTGTTCCTGAAAAGGGAAGGGAAGCGCCTCCACTGTTTCGGAGGCCGAATGTTCGCCGGTAGTGATTTCCTGAACTTCCACGATTGCTAATTAGCCACGAAGAGGCGCAAGAAATTCAAAAGAAGGAAAATCGACCAGAGGTCCGTCAGTATCCAGCATTTCCTCTTGTGCTTCTTGTGCTTTTTTGTGGCTCAATCCTTTGCTTTGTGCTTTGCTTAAACTGCGGAACGCGTGGCCCCGCGCCTGCCTGCGCTATCTCCTCACGTACTTTAGCCATTATCTGTCGCCGAACGCGAGCGCGAAGCGCATCGCTGCGCGCGGCGCCAATTCGATCTGCCAACAACAACATGCGGTTCCATGAACTCTCGAGTTCATCGGCAACCAGAGAGATTCTCGTGATGTCATAGGGAATCGCCACCGCCTCGCAACCGATGCGCGCGAAGACTGAAAGGTAACGCGCGGTTGCCAGATCGGGACACAACATCCGGCGTCGTCCCGCCTGCAATTCAATGCCCAGCAGTGTGTGATGAATTTCCACGCGCGCGTTTTTCGCTAACTTCGGAAACTGATAGGAACGCGTGCGCGACTTCCGCACGCGGTTCGCGTAGAGCAGCGGCAACCACGAATCGCCGAGTTCAAGTTTTATTTGTTCAAGGTTGTGAGCGGCGCGAGTCATTCTTCAGGCAGGTCAACGCATGCGTACCGAGATGGCCGGCTTTGATTGAAACACGCTGAAAACACGACCGGGGAAGAGGCCGAGATAGAAGACGCCCGCGATTGTCAGAATCAATGCCAGAGCCATGCTGGCCGGAAGGTGCGGCAACTCCCAGGTGCCGGTGCGCTCGCGAAAGAACATCACGATGATCAGGCGCAGGTAATAATAAGCTGAGACCGCCGTATTGAGCACGCCAATCACGACCAGCCAAACGTAGCCCTGCTTCAACGCCGCGCTGAAGACGAATATCTTTCCCATGAACCCGGCGGTCAAAGGCATGCCGAGCAGGCTTAACAAAAAAAGGGAGAGCGAAAAGGCCAGCACAGGCGCAGCGAACCCGATGCCGTTGTAATCATCGACCGTTGTCTGCCGATCGCCGCGCCGGGCAATCATTGTGACGACGCCAAACGCGCCCATGTTCATGATGGCGTAAGCCAAAAGATAAAACGCGACCGCCGATAGCGCCGCACTACGATCTTCCGGCGTTGTGGCTGCGCCCGCGGCGACGAAGCCGACGAGAGCGTAACCAGCGTGCGCGATCGATGAATACGCCAGCATACGTTTGACATTGTTCTGCACGATCGCGACTACGTTGCCGACGGTCATGGTCAACACTGCCATGATTGCCAAGGCGCCCAGCCACGCTTTGTGCGCATAGCCACCGGCGCTGACGACGGCGGTGGCGATCGGAAATCCAAAAACAAAAACTCGGACGAACGAGGCGAAGCCGGCGGCTTTTGGCCCAGCGGCCATAAACGCGGTCACGGGTGTCGGCGCGCCTTCGTAAACGTCGGGCGTCCAGACGTGAAACGGCGCCGTCGCGATTTTGAAACCGAACCCAACCAACATCATCGCCGCGCCCGCGAGCAACAGCGGCGGATACAGCGATTGATCCAGTCGCGCTGCGATGGTCGCGATGTTCGTCGTGCCGGGCAGGCTCTGCGTCGCCGTTGCGCCGTAAATCAAAGCGATGCCGTAAAGCAGAAATGCCGAGGCGAACGATCCCAGGATGAAATATTTTAGCGAAGATTCATTCGAGCGAATGTCCGTGCGTCTAAATCCGGCCAGCACGTAAGTAGCAATTGAAAGAATCTCCAGACCCAAAAAGACGATGACGAGATCTCCCGCGGCCGCCATCAGCATCATGCCGCTGGTCGCGAACAACAGCAGCGAATGGAATTCTCCCGCAGGAAGTTTTTCCGTTTCGATCCAAATACTGGAAATAAGAATGGTCAGCAGCGCCACAATCAAAAAGATCAGAGTAAAACTCAGGCGCAATTCATCCAGCACGATCATGCCGTTGAAGGCGCTGCGGGCCGGCCAAGTGGTCCACAGCCACAGCGACGCCGCCAGGGCCGCAACCAGACTGATGATTGATACTGCTCCGGTGGTCCATCGCTGATCGCGGCGGGCAAACGCATCGATCATCATGACTGCGACGCCGGCAATGCCGACGAGCAACTCCGGCGCGATAAGCGCCAGGTTGATATCAGGCGTGGCGGCTTGAAATAAAAACATTTACTGTTCTGCCTCAGACCGTTCGGTCAATAATTTATTCAGCCGCGCGCGAATCTCGGCCTTGTATTCTTCAGGCCGCGATTTCATGCCAAAGGTCGCTGGCCCAACGACTCTTGCTTGCTTGTCCAGCAAAACGAGCATCGGTAATCGTACCTTCTCAGCAAATTGCAGAAAGACCATCTGGCCTGTGTCGCGCAAAACCGGAAACGCCAGCTTGCGCTCGCGGGCATATCGTTTCAAATCGCCGTTCGTGACTTCCTCAGGGCGCTCGATGCTGACCCAATAGAACTTCACCGGCCTTCCGCGATACTCGCTTAGCACTTCGTTGAGCGAATGCAGTTCAATCGTGCAAGGCCCGCACCAGGTTGCGCCGAACGAAATCAGCATCACGTCGCCGCGCTGCTGGCCAAGATCGACGACCTTGCCGTCGAGGGTCTGCAGCTTCAACGTTGGATCCGCCGGCGGTGTCTTCGCCTGGGCAACGGCGGCGGCGCAAAAGAGAAATAGCAATACTGCCGCGAGAATCACTCGATTGAATGAGCTTTGCCCAAAAAGTTGAAGAGGCGCCTCGTCCGCGATAGCGGACGGTGCGAAAATAGCCCAGCGCTTCAGCGCTGGGATCAGAACGTGTATAGGATCGCAAGTCCGTGAAACGGACGGCAGAGGTTTGAAATCAACGATTTTCACTGGGAATTCTGTCGCCCGCTTCGCGGGCTCTAGATTGGTTAGACGGCCTTTAACCCAGCGCTGAAGCGCTGGGCTATTCTCATTTCGTCCGCTTCGCGGACGATAAACCCTACCGGGCAGAACTCTTAAGCAAAGCCAATCGAATGCGGTGCTCATCGATTTCATTTCACTTCGGCAACGGCCGTTGTTTTCGGTGCATCCGGACTCACGACTTGCTGAACGGCGGCTATGCTCGCGCGCGACCGTTTGAGAAACGGACTCGGATAAACTCCCATGAAAAGCATAAGCGCGAGCAGTGGCAGC
>CBFHBI010000120.1:0-7078 GCA_965653755.1 uncultured Blastocatellia bacterium | reverse complement strand
ATCATATTTGCAGTGCGGCGGCTTGACGCCGAACATTTAGGGAACGCGGGCGCCCTCGCCCGCACTCCCACAATATCGTTATGACCAATTGTGCTGAGGCGCTGCGGACGGGGGCGTCCGCGTTCCCAGCAATAGAGCGACTTCGAATAGACAAAGCGGCGTCAAGCCGCCGCACGCCAAATTACTTGACCTTCTCGTATTCCTTGTTCGCCTCGACCAGAATGGGTAAATCACTGTCCGCGTCTTTCCACATCGCCAGAAAATCTTGATACTCCTTGCGCGCCTTGGCATTGTCGCCACTCAACACCGCCGCGCGCGCCAGACCGAGGTGGGCCAGGGCGTTGAACGGCGAGAGCTGCTCAACGCCCGGATGGTCGATGATTTTTTGAAACTCCGTCGCCGCCTCGTTGCCGGACTTCGCTTTGAGAAATATTTGACCGCGAATGTAAGGCAGCCAGATGCCCACCATGGTGCCGTATTCAAAACGCATCATCGGTTGCGTGGCTTCGATAGCTTGCGTCGTGTTGCCGCGATTCGTTTCCAGGAACGCACGCGACACCGGCAGGACAAAGTAGAGGGTGCCTGTGTCTTTGGGAAAGCGCTTTTGCAGCTCATCAGTCAATGCCGCGACCTGGACTGAGTCGTTGCACGCCGCGAGTGTCATTGCCGCTCCGCCCTCATTCAATCGCCCGCGCGCCAATGACAGACTGCGGACCGCCATTTGTTTGGCTTGATCGCAGAGACCGAATTGCCCGGCCATAAAACCCAGGATCGCTTGATACTGCGCCGCGGTTTCTTTTCGGTTCTGCGCCAACGATAGCTCGCAGGCGCGATTTTCCAACTCAATCATCTTGCGCCATTGTCCATAATATCCAGCTACCTGGGCAGCAGCATCGATGGCCTCAGGATCGTCTGCGTGTTTCGCCACCCAATCGAGAACGGCTTTCTCCGTGGCCTTATCGTGACGAATTAACGCCAACTCGAGACTCTCAAATTGGTAAACCGGACGATCGGGATTCTTTCCGAAATATTGCTCCATGGTCGCGCGCGCCTCGTCAAAGCGATTCAGTCTCATGAACGCAGTTACATAGTTATCGACGTTGACGGGGCTGTTTGCGTTGAGGGCGACCGCCTGCCGCGCTTCTCTTAAAGATTCTTCATTCCGGCCAAGCAAGGCATAGTCATTCGCGAGATTGTTATGCGGTACCGAGTCCTGCGGATAGCTTTGCGCCCACGCCAGCAGAATTGTGATCGCTTCTTCACGATCGCCCGTGACGTATGAAGTGTATTTCTCTGAGATGTAAAAACGCTCGCGTTCGCTGACGCGGTCGCGCAGGTCGTACGCCTTTTGTGCGTACTGCGCGGCGGCTTCCGGCTGCGTCAGGTTGCTGTAGGTGACTGCGGCCCTCGCATAAGCGAGCGCAAAGTTAGGATCGAGTTCAATGGCGTGCAAATAGAACGGAATCGATTCCGCCTGCTTGCCTTGATTGCGCATTTCCGTACCCTGCGAAAATGCCTTCAACGCTTCGAGCGATGAGGTGGTCGCTTGCTCGATCGGCGCATCGAATTTTTTAATCGAAGTGAGCGACTCGCCCAACTTCTCGCGGAGTTGCGACGCGGCGGCGCCGAGCGACTGCAGCACCTTCTCTTTGCTGTCGGCTTCGGCTTGTTCGCGCCCAATCGAATCGCCGTCATGCGCGTTGACGGCTTCGAGCGTGATGACGTAATGAGTGCCGAGGTTGGCAATTGAGCCGAGAATCATCGCCTTGATACCCTCGCGCTCGCAGATCTCTTTGGCAACATCGCGAGTGATGCGATCGTTCGGCGCGCGGCCCATGAAGCGCAGCGATTGGTTTACACGGTCCTCGGGATAAATGTTCAAGTAAGGCGATTGCCCGAGTTGCACGGCGAGCGCCTGCTTCAAGGTGCCGTCGAATACCGCTTCGCTGGTCGTGTTGGTGAAATCGGCGAGCAGCACCGTGTCCTTTTCAGTAAGGGCCGGTTTGCGTCGCGAGAGAAAAAGGAACGCGGTTGCGGCCACGACCACGACCAGCACACTTGCGACCATCGCCGGAACTATCCAGCGGGGCTTCATTGCGCCGGCGGACTGACTGGACGCGGTCGCATGCGTCGCTGCCACCGCACCCGACGCCGTCGAAGTTCCCGCTTGACTCTGCGTCGCCGCTGCCCGAACTTCCGGCGGCAGCGTGCGATCAATTTCCGCGTCCACTTCGAGTTTTCTTTTCAGGTGTCGCAGATCGATCAAAAGATCCTTCGCGGTTTGATATCGCTCTTCACGATCCTTCTCCAAAGCTTTCGTTACGATGCGATCCAATTCGTCCGGCACGTTCGAATTAAATCGACTGAGCGGCGCTGCTTCCTTTTGCAAAATCAGCGAGATGGTTTCGGTGGGCGTCTCGCCTGGAAACGGCAAGTGGCCGGTCGTCATTTCATAAAGCACCGCACCTAAACTCCAGAGGTCGCTACGCGCGTCCACGTGCACGCCCTTCGCTTGCTCGGGAGACATGTAGTTCGCCGTGCCCAGCACGGTGCCGGCGTCGGTGTTGACCATCGCGCGCGTCGGTGCTTCGGGATCGCTGTCCGCAGGCTGCCGCTCAGCAAGTTTCGCGAGGCCAAAGTCCAGCAGCTTCACGTAACCGTCGCGGCGCACCATTACGTTGTCGGGCTTGATATCGCGATGCACGATGCCCGCCGAATGGGCCGCAACGAGTGCACTGGCGATCTCACTCGCCACTTCGAGCACCTCGAGCTGCTTCATACCGGCGTGCATGCGCTGGCGCAACGTCGCGCCATCGACGAACTCCATGGCGATGAACTTTGATTGTTGATACGAGCCAATCTCATAAATAGTCCGGATGTGCGGGTGATTGAGAGCCGACGCGGCCTTGGCCTCCTGAATAAAGCGTTGCAGCCGTTGCGGGTCGGCCGCCAGACGTTCCGGTAAGATCTTGATTGCTACGGTCCGACCCAGTTCGGTGTCTTCAGCTAAATAAACTTCGCCCATTCCGCCGGCGCCGAGCTTCGAGCGAATTTCGTAGCGTCCCAGACGTGTTCCCGAACTCAAACTTCCCATAATAAACCGCGCGATTCTAACGAAGATTGGCATGATTCGCTAGAGTCGTAGCGATTTTGAGTGCGGCGGCTTGACGCCGTTTTTTTCTATTTCACCGTCGGCGTTTGCTGGATGAAAAGGCGACGTCAAGCCGCTGCACTCCAAAAATTATTCTGGTGTTTCCGATCAACTTGACTACGTCATCCCGGACACAGGAAGGCCACAGATTCTCAACGCCAAAACCCTTGCCGCGGCTACGGATAAGGACTATAAAAGAGAAGCTGCCGGAGGTGCTTTTGGAAATGAATTTATTCCTGCCTCTAACTTTTTTCGCGCTGCTCTTGGGCCAGGGTCTGGAACTCGGAACGGCTAATCAATCAGTCACCGTGGTAAGCCACAAGTGGTCCACCATTCATGACACTTACAAACAGCAGGATCTGCCGAATACGTCGCCGGCGCCGGAGATGAACGCAGCCAACAAACCGGCCGGGCGCCTGGCGCGAGTAAACAATCCGAACATGATCGATACGACCGACCAGACGATCGACGGCCGCAGTGCGGCGATGGAAAAGGCCGTGCAGCAAGCGCGCAGCGCCAAACCTAATTCGCCGGATCGCTACTCGTACGTCATGCGCTTACATAACGGCGGCACTAAACCGATTGACGTTGTCTTCTGGGAATATCAGTTCATCACTCCCGAGCCTAACAGTTCAACCACCCGCCGGCAGTTTCTTTGCGGGGTCAAGATCAAGCGCGACCGGGACGCCGACCTACAAGGTTTCAGCTTACTTGGTCCCATGCCGGTCCTGGACGCCTCAGGGAATAAAGCACACGCGCAGGTCGAGGAAAAGGTGATCATCAATCGAATCGAATTCGCTGACGGAACGATCTGGCAACGGCGCGATTGGAACTTTGCGGAAATCCGCGACAGCATCCGCCGCGCGCTCGACAACCCCTGGGAAGGCGAAATGTGCCGGGCGCTTTGATTGCACACAAAAGATGCCCGCCTTCACAATTTCCACTCTGACATTTCTGCTGTTGCTGGCCGGATCGTGTGGCACATATTCGCGCACCGGAGCGCCAAAAGCGTCGCCAGGATTTGATCCAAAGCAGCCCTGGTCGATTGATTTCAAAACCTCCGGCGGCTTCATCGGCATCGGTAAAGGAAATATCAACATCAACAGCGATGGCCGGTACAACTGTTCTCACAACAACAAGGATCAAGTTGTGTCAGGTGTGACCGGGACTCTTTATCCGCGCCAATTACAGCCAATCAGCGAAGCCGTAGCCAAACTCGATCCGAAAGGATGGAACAAGCCGAGTTTGAATGTCGCCGCGGCTGACGCCTTCGGCTACAAACTCGAATTCACCACCGGCAAAGACAATCCGCAACTCTTCAGCGCGCAGTGGTACGACAACACCGCCGATCAACTGCCTGATGATTTGAAACGCCTGGACACTGTGCTTGAAGACATCATGAAAAAAGGCTGCGTCGGCCCACCATAACAACTCCAATCGCCATCTCGGTCAATTAACCCTCAAGCCAAAACTAAACAACCTGAAACGTCGGCAACTCACCTTCGAGTTTCACCTACTCAACCTCCAACTCGATTAACCAAAGCTTCATCCTGACCTTCTAAACCTTCAACCAAATTAGCAAAACCTGCAGCTTCATCAGTTCCGCCTAGAGGTCAATCAATTCGATCTCCGACCCAATCAATTCAACCTCCAGCTGAATCAAGTCCACCTCTAACTTGATCAATTCGACCTTCAACTTGATCAACTCCGCCTCGAACATGATCAATTGATCTTCGAACTTGATCGACTAAACCTGCAACTTTCCTCAGCAAACTCGCAAACTCGGCTTTTCCGCCCCAACCCCCGGCTCCCGGCTCCTGGCCCCCGTTTTCAGGATTTGCTTGATCTTTTGCATCGCTTGAATATACTGCCGTCGTTCATTTCTGGCCTCGCAACTTCTTTTGGGTCTCCTACGACCGTCAACTGTCCAAAGGAGGACATCATATGGCTAGAAACGAAGGATCTTCACAGTGCGCTTCGACTCTAAACGCTTTTCGTCTCGACGCTGTCAGCAAAAAGTCGTTGAAGGCGAGCCGCTGGATCGTATTTCTCAAGTGGCTTTTGTAAATCAAAGTTGACGTTACCGCGGGAGCAGCGTCAGCTCCGACATTACCCCCTATGATCAACCATGACAAACGCAAAGGACCACGACCAGCGGAACACCGGTTCCCCGACGGTCGATGAAAGCGCATTCCTAATTCAGGGAGTAGCTTGGCAAGATACCCTACTTCAAGCGTATCGGAACTACATGGTAGTCACGCAATCCATCTTTCTAGCTGCGGCCATCGTTCTTTTCAATGCTGTCGTCTCTGCACCGGCCGTCTTTACGAAGGTAATCTTCGGGGTGCCTTTCATCAGTGTGTCCGTACTAGGCATTGTTACGCTTCGATATCTTGACGTTGCTCTGACCGAGCGTGCGATCGCGGTGGATTGGTGGCAACGTCGACTATTGCAACACGAGGCTGGGCTGGAAACGGGGCGCCATTTTATAGTATTTCGTGTGGCAAAAGAGCATGGATTCAGGCCTCCGACGGTCGAGGCACATACCCTAACCGAGGAAGACTTGACAACCCTAATGCGGCCAAACACTCCAAGGGTTCGTCGCGTGTTCGACGTTTTTATTCCTGGCTTTTACGTGCTCTGGTTCAGTCTTCTCGCGATCTCCGCCATTGCGCTTCTAGGGCGGCAGCGCTTGTGAGAATCAAAGACTAAGATCGCGTTGGAACCGTCGAGCGGTGAATTTGTGACCGCGTCACCGGCGGTTGTTATTAGCGTTCGAAGCATTGTCGACTAATTCAAATGGCAACAAGGAGTAAGAAAAACGCAACCGCTGGTTCCGCTCGTGCTCAGCTGTCTGGCCGCTTGGGCAATAGCAAACAAAACACTTGCTTCATAATCATGCCTTTCGGCGACTGGTTTGATAATTATTATGAAACCATATACGTACCAGCAATTGAGTCTGCTGGCCTAACTCCTCGTCGCGCTGACGATCTGTATCGGCCAAGCGCAATTGTTAACGATATCTGGTCCCTAACAAAGGCAGCTCGATTGATTCTGGCTGACCTGTCAGCAAAGACTCCTAATGTTTTTTACGAACTTGGCTTAGCGCATGCACTCGCTAAACCAGCAATTCTTGTTGCAGAGTCGATGGAAGACATTCCGTTTGACTTACGCGCGTTGCGAGTAATCGTATACAACAAGAACGAATCCAATTGGGGAGATATGCTGCGAAATAAAATTCAGACAGCAATTACCGAGGTTTTGGCCGCGCCATTGAACTCCGTTTTGCCGACATTCCTCCGTGTAAAGGAAACGACGAACCCGAAAACCGTTACGAAAGCTGAAAAAGATCTGATCGTGCTCAAACAGGAGATGGATCTAATAAAGCGCGAACTGCAATTAAGACATAATCCTCGTGCGAAGGCCATCGATTACCCGGTTACTAAGACAGATGCGGTGCAGTTTGCACGCAGCTACCGCGAAAACGGCGTCAACGATGAGTACGTTATTAATAAGTTAATTTCAGCGGGATGGGCGCCAGACGACGCTCAAGACGTGATTTCAAGCTTGGATCGCCTTTACAGAAAAGAAAGGTCAAGAGTCTTGAGTCAACGGGCTCGCAAGAAAGATGAACCCTAACAAAAACTCGATGCCAAAAACGTCTCGCAAGCCATCTATCGTCTCAACTCAACACCAGCCGTAAGTGCTCACTTGTTAAGGAAAGGAAGAGCATGCAAAAGAAAGTTGTCCCTATGTTTCACGTGCCGGACGTGCGCCGCACCGTTGACTGGTATCGCGATCTCGGGTTCGCGGTGACCGTGACTTACGACGACGCGGCCGACGGCTTAAGCTTCGCCATGATGTCGTTTGGCGCGGGCGAAGTGATGTTCAGTTCCGGCGGCTGGCTGAGCGACAGGCACCGCCGCG
>CBFHBI010000119.1:0-7151 GCA_965653755.1 uncultured Blastocatellia bacterium | reverse complement strand
GCACAATCACATCGTCGCCTTCTTTGCCCGAGCGATTGCTGCCTTCACCGTGCATGCCGCGACCGGCGACGTGCAGCGGGTTGTAGCGCAAATGCAAAAGCGTATTCACCGACTCGTCTGAAACCAGCCACACATCACCGCCGCGCCCGCCGTCGCCACCCGATGGACCACCGCGCGGCACGAATTTCTCGCGCCGAAACGCAGTCACACCATTGCCGCCGTGACCTCCGACTACGCGAATCTTTGTGCGATCGATGAACACTTTAATTTTTGATTTGCGATTTTCGAGTTTTGATTTTCAGTTCTTCACGATCAGCACGTGCCCTGAAGTTGCAGGTTGAAACAAGAGCATCTTGCCGTCCACGAACGAGCAAATCTAAAATCCAAAATCTGAAATCCAAAATAGAAATGCGCGCCCCGCTGAATCGCCTTCGGCGCGGGCGTCGCATTCAGTTGAGAACTACTTCCGAACAATTCTTCTAAGATGAGGCTGCGGCAGTCTCAGGGTACACGCTGATGAATTTCCCCGAACGTCCCTTGTCTTCAAACTTCACCACACCGTCGATCAAAGCGAACAAGGTATCGTCTTTGCCGCGGCCAACGTTGTTCCCAGGTTTCCATTTCGTGCCGCGCTGGCGCGCCAGGATGTTTCCACCGAGCACACGCTCGCCGCCAAATTTCTTCAATCCCAAACGCTGCGAGTTCGAATCTCGTCCGTTCCGCGATGAACCTACGCCTTTTTTATGAGCCATATCTAATTTTCGATTTGCGATTGCCGATTTGCGATTAAGACCGGACCCAACGAGCCAATCAAAAATCTAAAATCAAAAATCCAAAATCGCTCCTATCCAATCGAATCAATCTTAATCGTCGTATATCCCTGCCGGTGACCCTTCGTCCGCTTGTAGTGTTTGCGACGTTTTTTCTTAAAGACGACGATTTTTGCGTCGCGGCCGTGATCGACGACGGTGGCAGTCACTTTGGCTCCGTCGACCAGCGGAGCGCCAACCTTGTCGGCAGTCGCCAGCACGTCTAATTCAACCGAAGCGCCGACGTCGCTCGACAGCGACGGCACGCGGACGCGCGAACCTTTTTCGACGCGAAACTGTTTTCCACCGGATTTGATAATTGCGAATGACATTTCGTTCTTACACCCCTAGGCGAGCCCTGCTCACCATTGAAAAGTCGTTTATTATAAATTCACGCACGCACGCCGTCAAAGCGGGGACGCGCTAAGCAGCCTGTTCACGCACCTTATTTTTATCCAGGAACTCTTCCATGAACCGCGTCGAAAAATTACCAGCCTGAAAATCAGGATTGTCCATGATCCGGATATGCAACGGAATCGTCGTCTTGATTCCCTCAATCACCATTGCATCGAGCGCGCGGCGCATGCGAGCAATCGCCAGATCGCGCGTACGCGCATGAACGATGACTTTCGCGATCATCGAATCATAAAACGGCGGCACCTTGTATCCGGGATAAACGTACGTATCGACACGTACGCCTGGCCCACCCGGAAGATTGAAGGTCGTGATGGTTCCCGGTGACGGCGTGAAGGTCTCGGGACTCTCGGCGTTGATGCGGCATTCAATCGCATGCCCGACCATGATCACGTCGTCCTGTTCGAAGCCCAGCGGCTCGCCCTCAGCCACGCGAATCTGGCTGCGCACAATATCGGTGAGCGTGACCATCTCGGTCACCGGATGCTCGACCTGGATGCGCGTGTTCATCTCCATGAAATAGAAGCGATTGTCTTCATCGAGCAGGAATTCGAAAGTGCCGGCACTCGCGTAGCCGATCGATTTGCAAGCCGCCACCGCGGCTTCGCCCATTTGCTGTCTTAGCTCGGCGGTGATCACCGGCGATGGCGCCTCTTCCAAAAGTTTCTGATGACGGCGTTGAATCGAACATTCGCGCTCACCCAGATAGACACAGTTGCCGTGCTCGTCGGCCATCACCTGGATCTCGATGTGCCGCGGTCGCTCGACGTAGCGCTCGATGTACACGTCGCCGTTTTTGAATGCGGCCGCCGCTTCCGTCGATGCCGTATCCAAAGCATGGCCCAGCTCGGCTTCCGCGTGAACGATGCGCATCCCGCGGCCGCCACCGCCACCCGAAGCTTTGACGATCACGGGATAACCAATCTCGCGCGCCAGCGCGATGCCTTCGCTTTCGGATTCGATCGCGCTTTCGCTGCCGGGCAGCACCGGCACGCCCGCTTCCTTCATCGCATTGCGCGCCGCGACCTTCTCGCCCATCAACTTGATTACATCCGGGCGCGGCCCGATGAATTTGATATTGCAGGCCTCGCAAATCTCTGCGAAGTAAGCCGACTCAGCGAGAAAGCCGTAGCCGGGATGGATTGCATCGACGTTGAAAATCTCGGCGGCGCTGATAATCGCCGGAATGTTCAGGTAGCTTTGCGAGGAAGGCGCGGGCCCGATGCAGGCAGATTCGTCAGCAAAGCGAACGTGCAATGAATCTCGATCGACTTCGCTGTGAACGGCGACGGTGCGAATTCCCATCTCTTTGCAAGTCCAAATGATCCTGCAAGCGATCTCGCCGCGATTGGCGATAAGAATTTTTCGGAAGGAACGCATGATGACAGTGAGCAGTGAGACCGTTTCGGAGTACCGCCTTCAGGCGGCCGCTTAATCAACTGAGACGCCGCCTAAAGGCGGTACTCCAAACTAATTCACTGTTGTTTGATTCCAAAGAGAGGTTGTCCGTATTCGACTGCCTGGCCGTTCTCGACGTAAATCTTGACGACTTCGCCCGTCGCCTCTGCTTGAATTTCGTTCATCAGCTTCATCGCTTCGATGATACAGACGACTGTTGCCGGTTCCACCTGGCTGCCGATGCGGACGAAACTATCAGCCGTCGGCGAGGGCGCGCGATAAAACGTTCCGACGATCGGCGATTTGATGAGGTGCAGATCCTGATCTTCGGACGCTGCTTCTTCGGCCTGTGCTCCCGGGTGTGACGCCGCGCTGGTCGGGATCGATTGCACGGGCGATTGCCCAGCAGCCGGCGCCGCAGCGATTTGCCTTTCACCCGCGGCAGTCAGGGCATTTGCCGCCTCGTCGCTGATGAATGGCCCGCGTCCAATCTTGACGCGAAAACCTTCGCGCTCCAATTCCAAAAGCGTCAGGCCGTTGTCTGTGATCAGCGCGACCAGTTCGCGCAGCTCACTCATGTTAACCGACTGCTCGAGATACCTCGGCTGCGGCGGTCGATGTCGCCGCCGGCCGCGATCTCGATGGCCGCGCTCAGCTCCGCGTTCCGGCGTCGAAACGATCTCGGCGGGTTTCTTGTCTTGATCGGCCATGGCCCTCTTTGCTCCGGTTGACATCGCGCCTCCTGATGACGGATTGCGTGGTTACTTCCGGTTATCTGATTAAAGCAAGAGCCCCGACATGGCAAAATCACCGAGTCGGGGCCGCGCACACGGGGGCGTGCTATTCGCTGTCCTTATTTTCAGTCTCAGCGTCTGTCGATTTCGCTTCAGATTTTTTCTTGCCCGCTGCCTTGCCGCCTTTCGCTCGCTTCCTGGCAGCACTTTGCGCTTCCACCTCGCGCGCGTTATCGACCAATTCAATAATCGCGAGTTCAGCGCCATCACCGGCACGCCGGCCCATCTTGATGATGCGCGTGTAGCCGCCCGGACGATCCTTGAAACGTTCGCCCAGTTCGTCAAACAGACGCTTTAACGCTGCGACTCCGGCTGAACGCGGCGGTGGAATCTGGCCGCGCCTCGTGGTCGTCGCGCGCCGAAAGTTGCCGGCGTGAAAGTACGAGGCGGCCTGACGGCGCAGATGCACTGCCGTCGTTTCGGATCCATTTCCTTCCAGGCTCGCCGCGCGGCGCGAAAGCGTGATTGCCTTCTCGATAAACGGCCGCAACTCTTTTGCTTTTGGCAAGGTCGTGACGATTCGGTCATCGCGCGAATTAACCAGCGAAGTTGCGAGGTTTCGCAACATCGAGATGCGGTGTTCTGTGTCACGCCCGAGTTTTCGATGGGCTTTAAGATGACGCATGATTCTCTACCTACTGCACAGCTTCGGCGAATTCATCGTTGTCGTCTTCGCCGCCAAAATCTTCGACCGCACCTTCGCCCGATCCGGGAATCGGATTGCCTTGCTCGTCGAACTGCATACCAAAATCGAGGCCCATTCCGCGCAGGATGTCGCGAATTTCGCCCAGCGATTTCTTACCAAAGTTTTTTGTGGCAAGCATTTCGCGCTCGGATCGCTGGACTAAATCGCGAATCGTCTTGATACCGGCATTTTTTAAACAATTGTAAGAGCGGACGGAAAGTTCCAGTTCGTCAACCGATCGATCCAATTGATCGTTGCGGGGCAGCGGCGCACGCTCGGCCTGTTGATAGCTGTATTCTTCCTTGTCCTCTTCAAAATTGATGAAGATGGCCATGTGGTCCTTGATTAATTTGGCCGCCAAGCCAATCGCGTCGTCCGGCTTGATCGATCCGTCGGTCCAGACTTCAATGCTCAGCTTGTCATATTCGGTGTTCTGTCCCAGACGCGCGGCATCGACGGTGTAATTGACCTTCTTCACCGGTGTGTGCACCGAGTCGATCGGAATGTAACCGAGCGACAAGTCTTCATCGAAGTTGCGCTCCGCCGAAACGTACCCGCGCCCGCGCTTCAGTCGCATCTCCACGTTGAGCGTGCCGCCGTCGCTGACGGTCGCAATGTGCAGAGATGGATCGAGCACTTCCACGTCGGCGTCTGCCTGAATATCGCCCGCGGTAACTTCGCCGCCGCCGCTCTTTGAAATCGTCAACGTCTTGGGTTCGTTGCCGTGCAGCTTGAAAGGCACCTGCTTTAGATTCAGGATGACGTCGGTCGCATCTTCGACCACGCCTTTGATCGAAGAGAATTCGTGTTCGACGCCTTCAATCTTCACCGCGGTAATAGCCGCGCCTTCGATGGATGACAGACGCGCCCGTCGCAGCGAGTTGCCGTCCGTAGTTCCAAAGCCGCGCTCAAACGGCTGGGCCGAAAAACGGCCGTAGCGTTCGGTCAACGTTTCGCTGTCCGCCGCCAGACGCCGTGGCATTTGAAAGCCTGTCCAGAGATTATTTTGATCCATAACGTACCGTTAGATTTTGAGGAGAAGCGAGTCGAAAGCACGCTGCCCGAGTCGCGCCCCGCCTCGCACGTTAACTACTTACTATAAAGTTCCACAATCAATTGCTCGTTGATCGAGCGATCGACATCTTCACGTGTCGGCAAAGAAGCAATCGAGGCAGTCATGTCGCCACCTGCCGTAATCCACGACGGTCTGCCGCGTCCGGCGGCTGTCTGCCAAGCGCCTTCTACGTGCACGTTCTTGCGGCTGCCTTCCTTGATCGAAATGAGATCGCCCGGCTTCACTTGATAAGAAGGAATATCAACCTTCTTGTCATTCACCAGCACGTGCCCGTGATTGACGAGCTGTCGCGCTTGACGACGCGACGTCGAAAAGCCCGAGCGATATACCGCGTTGTCCAAGCGTCGCTCGAGCAAGAACAGCAGGTTCTCGCCGGTGATGCCCTTTTGACGCGCGGCGCGCTCAAAATAGTTTCTAAATTGTCCTTCGAGAATAAAGTAGATGCGCTTGACCTTCTGCTTTTCGCGCAACTGCTGGCCGTAACCGGCGAGCGCCTTGCCGCGACGCATCGAGTTGCCATGCTGTCCCGGCGGTTGCGTACCCCGTTTTTCGATGGGACAAGAAGGCTTGTAACAGCGATCTCCCTTGAGGAAAAGTTTTGCACCTTCGCGGCGGCACAAGCGGCACACCGCATCTCTATACCTAGCCAATCGTTTCTGCCTCCAGTCTAAATATCAGACGGAAAAGTTTACAGGCCGCGCTCATAAGTTGATTTCAAATTTCAAATTTGAGATTTGAAATTCAAGATCGGAGCCCTTCATCCTTTAGGTCACCAACATTTTAGATTTGTAATTTTAGATTTTTGATTGGTTTTGAAATCGGCAATCGCAAATCCAAAATCGACAATTCCACTAAACTCTACGCCGTTTCGGCGGACGACATCCGTTATGCGGAATCGGCGTGGTATCGCGAATCGCGATCACCCGGATGCCGGCGTTATTAATCGCGCGAATCGCCGACTCGCGGCCGCCGCCCGGTCCTTTGACGCGCACTTCGCACTGCTGCATGCCGGCTTCCATCGCCTTGCGCGCAGCTTCGTAAGCGGCCTGCTGCGCGGCGAACGGAGTGCCTTTACGCGAGCCGCGAAATCCGCGCGCCCCCGATGACGACTGCGCCACCAAATTTCCTTCGAGGTCGGTGATCGAAATCAGCGTGTTATTGAACGACGCCGCGATATAGACGATCCCGCTCGGGATATTCTTCTTCTCTTTCTTGCGAAAGACTTTCTTCTTACCGGCTGCTGCTGCTTTTGCCATAACGTCAGTGGTCAGTGGTCAGTGGTCAGTGGTCAAATACAACTGACAACGGACCAGTGACAAAATCCTTTACTTCTTCCCAGGCGCTTTCTTCTTCGCAATCGTCGCGCGGCGCGGACCTTTGCGAGTGCGCGCGTTCGTTTGCGTGCGTTGCCCCCGCACCGGCAGACCGCGCCGATGGCGCAACCCGCGATAAGCGCCGATGTCCATCAAGCGCTTGATGTCCATCTGTATGCGCTTGCGCAGGTCGCCTTCGATTTCACCCTGCGATTCGAGGATGGCGCGAATGCGACCGAGGTCATCCTCGCTCAAATCGCGCACCTTCGTATCAACATTCACGTTCGCTTCCTTGAGAATCGAAGCCGACCGCGAACGGCCGATTCCATAGATGTAAGTTAGACCGATCTCAGCGCGCTTATGGGGCGGAAGATCTACACCTGCAACACGAGCCATATATCAATTTGGAATTTTGAATTTTGAATTTTGAATTAACGACGGAGCCGAATTCAAGACCCAAACCAGCCTTCCTCACTCCCTATTTCTGTCTCTGTTTATGCTTCGGATTTGTGCAGATTACGCGCACCACACCCTTGCGGTGGATCACCTTGCACTTATCACAAATCTTTCTGACTGACGCGCGGACTTTCATTTCGAAAAACCTACTTGTACCGATACGTTATGCGGCCCCGATTCAAATCGTAAGGCGACAACTCGACCAAA
>CBFHBI010000118.1:0-7170 GCA_965653755.1 uncultured Blastocatellia bacterium | reverse complement strand
CGGCGCAGTTACGGCTTCGCGCTCGACGAGCCGCTGCAAATGAAATTTGAAAAGGATCGGCGGCTTTACGTTTTCAACAATCGGTCCTGGAACCAAAACGATTGGGCGTCGCTTCAACAAAGGATGCAGCAGTGAGATTGTTCCGCCTCACCATCGTCGCGACTTTGCTCTTTTCATTCACGTCTCAGTTTGCTCGTCCAACCAAAGCCTGTGGGCCGTCTTACGTCCAGCCAATCTTCGTTTTTGAAAATTCGCCCGACCTTCCGTTTCGGGATTTCACGGCCGGCAAGATTGGCATCGTCAAACCAACCTTCGGACGCAAAACACTCCTGATTGCTTACCGCTATTTGAACGGCGGTTCGTTCGATGCGACCGAGCAAGAACAACTGGTGCATGCGCTGAAAGGTGAGGGCCCGGAATCCGACGGTGACGAAGCCTTGAAGGCCTGGGTTGCATTGCGGAAACAGATGACTCCTGAGGAGGAGCTGCCGGAAATTTATCGCGACCGAAAGACACCGTTTGCACGCTTCGATTATTTTCCGAATTGCAGCAGCAATGCTTTCGAGGTCGCGACGGCAACGCTAAAAGATCGCGTGGCAAGTTATGGCGCGGACGATCGCGGCGTGCATGAATGGCTGCACGGCCAGGACGAAGTCTTTCAAAACTGCGCCGGCGGTTCAGCTACGATCCCACGCGAACTTGGCGCTGAAAGCCCGATGTGGCTGCGAAAAGATCGCGACTATCAGATCGCCGCAGCGTTGTTCTATTCGCTGCAATTCGACGACGCCATCGCGCGCTTCGAAAAGATCGCGGCGGATGGCGAGTCGAGTTGGCAGACAATCGCCGATTACCTCGTGGCCCGCGCGCTCGTCAGGCAGGCGAGTCTCACTGACGATCCGTCGAAGAAATCTGCCGTCTATGCGAAAGCCGAAAATCAAACGGCCCGGCTAATCAGCGGAAACAATCAGTTCCGCGATGCCGCGCGTAAGTTGCAGGCTCTGGTCAAGTATCGCATCCATCCGGAAGAACGGGTGATGGAGCTGGCCGACGCGGTATCGCGGCCCGGCGCCAGTCTCGATCTGCGCCAGGACGTCATCGATTACGTCTGGCTGCTCGATAAATTCGAAGCCGCGGTCCTGGAGAAAGAGCATGAACGTCAAGAGGCATTGAAGAAAAAGGAGAAAGGGCAATCTCTCGAGCCGTCGCCAAAGTCTGTTTACGATCAAGTCCAACGCGGAGACTTGATTTCAATCACGTTCATGCCGAAGTTTGCCGATGGCTCGACCGATTATCACAACCTCATCTCGCTTCACTTAAAGCCCGACACTCCCGAAACCGAAATCCTCCGCTTGGCGGCCGAGCGGTTGAATCGTGACTTGACTGAAGAGGAAAGCAAAGCGCTCAAGGATCAAATCAACACGGTACTCAATTATCAGCGGTGGGCGACCTCTTACAATCTAAAGGTGTCTCGGAACGCGACTGAGTACGAAGGTTGCTACCGCTGCTATGAGTTGAAGTTGACGTATCCGCAAATGCCTTCTTTTCTGCTCAACAACGACCTGACGGATTGGATTTTTACACTGCAGCTCGACGGGCCTGAGACTTATGAACACGCGTTCAATAAATGGCATGAATCTGATTCGCCGGCGTGGTTAGTCGCAGCGCTCGTCAAAGCAGAAGCGGGCGCGCCCCATCTCAACAGTTTAATGGAAGCTGCGTCGCGTGTGGCTCCTGATTCGGCGGCGTTTGCGACAATAGCCTTTCATCTGATCCGTTTACAGAGGGCGCTGGGCCAGACCTCACAGGCACAGCGGCTGCTCGAGACGGTCGTCGCGCAATTCGATCAGATGCCGCTGTCGGCGCAAAATGAATTTCAGGCACAACGGCTACGAGTCGCGCGAAACCTGACACAATTTCTCAGCTACGCCGCGCGCAAGCCGGCCGCATTCTTTGAAGAGAGCATCTACGCCAGCATCCGTGAATTGATCGAAAGCCGGAAGGCGGATTACGAGGAGGACGAGTCCGATATTCCAAAAGCTGAAATCGAGCAACGGCTCGAACGGGAGTATCAGGATTTGCTTTCAGATGACCTTAAGCTGCTGGATGAGCGCACCGCGGAGGTTGTCGATCGGCATTTTTCACTGCGCCTGTTGCAGCAGGCAGCGACGGATCCGCAAAACTCAACCTATCTGCGGAACCGTTTTTCGGTGGCACTCTGGACGCGCGGATTGTTGCTTGGCGATCGTCAAGTGGCGACCCAGTTTGCACCCACGATCGTGAAAATCTCTCCGGAGATCGCGCCGCTGGTCAAAGATTATCTGGCGGCAGACAACCCATCTGATCAGGAACATGCGGCACTGTATCTGATGCTGAAGTCACCGGGCCTGACGCCATTCATTTCCGCCAACCTGCCGCAGACTTCGGTCAATGAAGATGTGGACTACTATTTTGAAAGCGCCTGGTGGTGCGTGCCCAGTGAGACGGAATACCGGGACGGCCAGGAAGTTAAGAAGGTCGTCAATGCGCCTCCGTTCATCGAGCCGCAGGAACTGGCCGCGGCAAAGCAGGAGTATGACCGGCTCGTCGCTCTCGGCGACGCAAAATCTTATTTAGGGAAACGCGTGTTGGCCTGGGCCCATGAATCGCCTGAAGACCCGCGCATTCCTGAAGCCCTGTTCATCGCATTCAAAGCCAACGAAGACTACAAGTACGGTTGCGGCGGTTGGGAACATAACGACGAGATCAGAAATGAGGCACAAGCAATTCTGCGCGAGCGCTATCCCACCAGTGGCTGGACCGCCAAACTTTCCGATACAAATGATCGATGAAGCGTTCGTGATTGGTCAGTACCACCTGCGTCAGCAGGTGGGTTAAGGTGAACCTCAACAGAAAGGCACGTGTTTGATCCATCCGCTTACGCGGATGGTACTGACTTCGTCGCCGATGAGACTCTTAGGGCCCTCGAGATGTGGATCGAAAGCTAGGTGAGCAGCGTTAGCGCAGCCTCGACAAGCCTGGTTTGCAGGTTGAGCCAATGCTGATCCATGGCGCTGGCGCGACATTCAGCGGCCAAACTGTTTGCCAGATCGGGGAGCATCACCCGTTCGCGAAACTCAGCGATCAATTTCTCGTCGCGAATAATCGCGACGATTTCCTGATACAAACGATAACTCAGGTAATCGAAGTTGGAAGAGCCGGCGACCAGGTATTGATTGTCGATCAGCATGGCTTTCAGATGCGTCATGCCGCCTTGATAGAAACGCAGATCGATTCCCGAGCGGGCCGACTCCAGCCGCGCGTACTTCGCGAAATAACTCCAGTTGTTGGCCTGAGGTGTGACAATCTTCACGTCGACTTGCCGCCGCGCTGCCTCGCGCAGACGCTCATAAAACGGAAAGGTGATGTAAGGACTCTCGACGAAGATCGAGGTCTCGGCCGCGTCGATTAGATCGATAATCCGCTGAAAGACCGCGCGATTCCCGCGGCCGTCGAGCGTCAACAATTCGAACTCGTCGAATAATTCAGCAGCGAATAAATCTTTCCCGGCCCAGGTCGCGTTGAAATCATTTTTCAATAGACGAATCGCCTCGCGGTCCTCGATGCGAATCATCATGTCGTGCCAGCTTGCGTTGTGTTCGCTGAAATTGATCCCGCCGATGTACGCGGCCCGGTCATCGATGACAATCAGCTTTTTGTGATTCCGGCTGAGCTGCGTGCGCGGCGCGAGGCCGTAGGCGTTCGTAAACTTGATCTCGACTCCATCGCCGCGCAGCGCGTCGATCATCTCACTGGTCGCACGCGCTTCGCTCCGCAAGTCGCGGTCGAACAGGTTTGATGGTGAGTACTTGAAGCGATCGCTGAGCACGACTCGCGTAAACGAGTCGGCCAGAATCTTTTTCTCACGCGCGGCCGATTCGAGCAGCGCCGTTGAAAGTTGACAGCCAACTGAATCGCCTTCGAGCGCGAAGGTTTGAATCAACACCGATTCGCGCGCGGCAGAGATGTCTGCGCGCAAGCGCGACCAGAACTCATCAAAATTAACCAGCAGTTCTATCGACATCGGCTTTTGACGATTGGTGCTGCTGATTGTATTCGATCCCTATCCCAAACCGCGAACCGTATTACTGGGAGCGCGGGCTCCCCGCCCGCATGTCCGCGGACGAGGGCGTCCGCGTTTCCAGCAGCGGCGGTCTATTTGATTCGCGCTGCACAATGCTAGAATCGGCCCCGCCCCCAAATCGCATTCTCTGTTCATGCTTCACATTCATAACGGCGATTCCACTGCCGGCACCGCTAAGGCCGCGCAAATTCCCGGCGAGCACGTCGCCTGGCGCGAGGCGCTCGTGTGTGGTCCATCACCTGAGATGACTTCCGAGGAAGACTTCTTCGATCTGCGCGCGCGGCATTTATCCGAGGCCTATAACATCCCGTTAGAAAAATGTCTGGGTGAACTGCGCGCGATGCATGAAGTGTTGGCCACCTTCTCTGAACACGATGAAGTCGTGCTTTGGTTTGAGCATGATTTGTTCTGCCAGGTGCAGCTAGTCTATCTGCTGAATTGGTTTGCCGGCCGGGAGTTGGGCCAAACCAGGCTAAAACTCGTATGCGTTAACGAATTCCCGGGCGTGCAGCCATTCCACGGCCTGGGCCAGTTGAATGAAGAGCAGCTCCGTTCGCTTTTTCCGGGACGATCCGAGATTGCGACTGCTCAGTTCGAACTCGCCGTCAGAAGTTGGCAGGCATACACTTCACCTGATGCCCGCGCGCTCATTTCGCTGCTCTCGTCCGACATGTCGGCGCTGCCATTCTTAAAAGGCGCTCTCCAGAAACATCTCGAAAGATTTCCTTCGACGCGCAACGGCTTGGGCCGCATCGAAAACACGACGCTCGGTTTGGTGCCGGCCCACAGCAAGTTTCGTTCGTTGTTTCCGGCGTTCTCGCGACGCGAGAGCGTCTACGGTTTCGGCGACGCGCAGTTGTATTTGACGATTGAATCGTTGACCGCGGCCCGCAAGCCATTGCTGATCGAGCACACTCCCGGCAAGTGGTCCAAGGACAGCGCCAGAATGTTGCTGGCTTCATTCGAGTTGACCGAATACGGCCAGTCGGTGTTATCAGGCGAAGAAGATTTCGTGGTCACGAACGGAATCGATCAATGGCTGGGCGGCATTCATCTCACCGGCAACGCAGCTGCGTGGCGTTTGGATGAAGACAGCCGGCAGTTGATGGTGAGTCTGTAACAGCGTTACAACCGATTTGCACAGCAGTTATCCAACGCTGATGGGCTTTGCCTCAAAAGTCTTGAAACGTATCTCATTCACACCTGGCTTCAGCCAGGTGGATTCGCCACTGCTGAATTTGGAAACCGTTTAAACGGTTTCCTTTGAAAAACTGACTTCGTGTCACCTGGCTGAAGCCATGTTTGAATGAGATCACTCGACAACATCACCGTTAACAGGTTTTGAGGCAAGCCGATCTTAGGACTCATCGGTCACAGATCAAAGTCCAAAGTCCAAAGATCAAAATCCAACGTTCTTATCTAGTCTGTTTTATCTTCAAACTAATTCACACAATCGGGAGATTTTCGTGTAGGCTTACGCCGTAAGCATGACCGAGAACATTCGCAAGGTCCTCTCGTTCCCTCAACCCGTCCCTGCGAAAGCGGATTACCAGCGGGTCAAGTCAACCTATTCCATACGCGAAATCAAGCAGATGTTCGGTTTGAGTGAGCGGACTATCCGTCGTTGGACCGATGCGGGAATCATCTACGGCGCACCGATCGCCGAGACTGGCGTTGTCACATACGACTTTCAGGCGCTGACGATGTTTCGGCGCATGCGCGAAATGCGCTCGCAGGGCCTGACGATCAAACAGATCGAGGCGGAGCTGCAGGGCCAGATGAGTCTGTTTCGCCAGGACGTGACCCAGGTCCAGGTGTCGCGACTGCTCACGCCGTTCGAAGAGGCCCTGGTCCTGCACGAGCAGGGCGACCTGAGTGCGGCTGACTTCTATCAACAGGCAATCACCGAAGGCGATAACATCGCCGAAGCTTACTGCAATCTTGGGATCATCGAACTCGATCGCGGGAATACGATTGGCGCGCTGGAGAATTTCACCCAATCATTGAAGAGCGATCCGCGCCACGTGGAGGCTCACTACAACCTGGCGAATCTTTATTATGATGCGGGCAACTTCTCCCTGGCGCGCTTGCACTACGAAGCAGCGATTCAAATCGAACCGAACTTCGCGCTGGTCTATTACAATCTCGCGCTGGTTTATCACCGCCTCAACAACGTTGACGGCGCGCGTCAGGCTTTGAATAAATACAAAGAGCTTGAACCTGGCGATGAAGAGATCGAACTGGTGGATCAGCTTTTGAAGGCGATGGACACCGGCCGGCCCGCTTCTTAGTCTCGAACCTCAATCACAGCCGAGATATTCTCCCCCTGTTGCCTCACGTAAAAATCTACTCGAAAGTTGATCGGTTGCCTCATATAAAAATCTACTCGAAATGGTTTCGGTTTTCATAGCTCCGGATGCTGTTTTATTTCCAGGTTTTGGTGATAGGGTTTACGCCTGGGAGGCGCCAGCCTGGGTTTGTTTTGAGCGTAAGCAAAGAGTTGTTTTTGCAGGCGGCCGACCTGCATTTGTGTCGCCGCGATCACGATAAGAAGCACATTCCGGATCCTGAACATTCTGAGGAACAGTCATGACTAGGAATAGAAATCGCCGCGGCCAGCAAACACAAGCGGCTTCGTCAACAACCTCGACACCAACTCGATCTGACTCATCGGGTGCTTCGGTGAATGTCGACCCCAAAGACAAAAAGGAGCTTACAGATGCGGTCAACAACATTCTTAGAGGAATCCCCTTTATTGGACCCTACATAGTAATCATTAAGCTGAAATGGGGATGGAGCGGCATCTTACTTTTGCTGGGGGGGATTTCTAATAGCCGCGACCCTAGTGGCTACGGGCCTCTATCCGGAGCGCGGTATTTCCAGAAAATATCGTAGCTCGCAAAATACCCCATCGGACTACAAACTGGCAGTTCAAGCAGATGATGCCATCGTCTCCGCGGTACAAAATGCAAGATCGAGAATCTGGGCAAGCGGCATTGCGTTGAGCAAATTCAAACCCGACGTGATCACTCAAAAGGTCAAGAGTGGCG
>CBFHBI010000117.1:0-7183 GCA_965653755.1 uncultured Blastocatellia bacterium | reverse complement strand
CAAGCTGGTATTCGCGCACAAAGAGGCATCGAGTTTTGATTCTGTTTCACATCAGGCATTTGTAGTAGCATACCTTTGATGACTTACATTGAAGTTGCACAGGATATGCGGGCTGGCAAACCGCGAATTGCAGGGACACGAATAACAGTCGCTGATATTGTTCTGATGCATCGCCGGCTCGGCCGTGCGCTCGAAGAAATTGCCGGGACCTACAGCCTTCCGTTGGCCGGTGTCTACGCGGCGATGTCTTACTATTACGACCACAAAGAAGAAATAGATCAAAGCTTGGAAGAAGAAGAGGCGCTGGCCGAGGCTTTCAAGAAAAACAATCCTTCCCGGTTGCGCGAAAAACTAGAAGCCCTCTCCCATGGCTGATCGAATTCGGTTTCACCTGGATGAGCACGTCGATCCGGCAATTGCCACGGCCTTGCGTCGCGTAGGAATTGGCGTAACAACCACAATCGAAGCGGGCCTACGAACAAAGAACGACGCAGCTCACTTAGAGTTTGCGCGTGCCGAGGGCCGCGTAATCGTTACGCGCGATCAAGATTTCCTGCGGCTCGCCGGCAAGGTCAGCGATCATCGCGGGATTGTGTTCTACACCGCGAATCAATCCATGCGCGAAATAATTGAAGGGTTGATTTTGATTTATGAGGTGCTGCTACCGGAAGAAATGATAGGACACGTTGAATATGTTGGTTAAAATCTCAAGCGAGATTCCCTGCGGCAAGAGTTCTAGATAATGAAAAAGTTAGACAAATCAATCTCTAAGTGGGCTCTACCAGTGAGAATCTACCGAGACGATCTCGAGCGTATTGATGCGATTTTGCGCGAACTCGGCACGCCGAAGTACGAAACAAGAGAATATGAGTATGACCTCATTGGCCGAATTGTTTGAGAATACGCGTTCTAACCGGATATACGAATTGACAGCTAGAGTCTACGGCCCTTCTCTCACAAGATCCGTGAGCATCACCTTTGATCGAGGATCAGCGTGGTTGCGATCGTCCTCAAGTGATAAAGATTCTGTAGGCGTCTTTTACCAAGTTCAGCAGATCCTATCGGAACGTAAGCGAACTGGGGCCTGGGCCTTCAGCATTTACTTCAGTATATTTCTGCTTGTGGTTCTGGCGGCAACATTACTCGCTTCGCACTGGGTTCGCCCACCTTGGGGAGTGGTCTTGCAATATGCAGGTGTGGCAACTCTTGTTTGGTCGACTTGGGTTACGTACATCCGAATGCGCCACTTCAGCATCGTTAATGTCTGCTACCGTGATACTGAGCAATCATTCCTAAAAGAAATAAGGACAATCTAATTCTCGCAATAGTGTCTGCCGTAACTGGAGCCTTACTCGGTGTAACTGGGACAATAATCGTTAGTTATCTACAAAAGAAGTAGGAGATAACAACCTCGCGCGTTCTTGACCTTATTAACTACGGTCGCCACTGCATCCAGTTCTGTAGTCGACCTTCTTTGTGCTACCCTTCCCCAATCAAAAATTACGACAAAAATAGTTCTGAATTTTGACTCCGCTTTCCTATGCCCTGGTTTCGCAAGAAGAAAGGCAAGATAGAACCCGTGCGCGATTCTGAACGCGTCGTGCGTACGGAGAATGTGTTTGTGCGTTGCGACGAGTGCGGCGCGCATCTTTACAAGCGCGAGCTCGAGGACAATGTACAGGTCTGTGTTCACTGCGGTTATCACTTTCGCATCGGCGCCTACGATCGGCTCGAAAAACTTTTCGACGATGCGCACTGCGAAGAGTTGGATGCAGAAGTGATCTCGACCGATCCGCTCGGCTTTGTTGACAGCAAGCCTTATTCGAATCGAATTTCGCAGGCGCAACGGGCGACGGGGCTGCCGGAAGCGGTGATTACGGCGCGCGGAAAAGTCGGCGGGCATCGCGTGTTCGCGGGCGCAATGGACATGAATTTCATCGGCGGCTCGATGGGCTCGGCGGTCGGCGAGAAGATCACGCGGCTTATCGAACGCGCGATTAATGAGAACGGCGCGGTGATCATTTTCTCGGCGTCTGGTGGCGCACGGATGCAGGAAGGCACGCTGTCGCTGATGCAGATGGCCAAGATTTCAGCGGCACTGGCGGCGCTCGAAGAACGTCATCTGCCCTTCATTTCGGTCCTGACCGATCCCACGACCGGTGGAGTCACCGCGAGCTTCGCCATGCTCGGTGATTTGATCATTGCCGAACCGAAAGCCTTGATTGGTTTCGCCGGACCACGCGTGATCGAGCAGACCATCCGGCAGAAGCTGCCAAAAGATTTTCAGCGGTCGGAATTTCTTTTGGACCACGGAATGATTGACGCCATCGTCGATCGACGCCAGATGCGGCCGTTCCTGATCAAGTCGCTGAATTTCATGCTGAATCCCAACATCAATGAGAAGTCACACGTCTCAGGTCTCAAGTTTCAGATCTCTGAGCCAGTCTAGGCTGACCCTGAGCGCTCAACGGGGCGACGGCACTTCCTGAATCTGCGCTGCGACACACATGACGTTGCCCGTCACAAACGATCCGCCGACTGCCTCAAGATTTTTATCAACCGATGGGACGCTGGTTTGACAGGCCTCGATGGTGACATCGGCAAGACCGATCATCTGCGGATCGAGGTGAAAGTGCCACGTGCGGTTGTAGAAGATCGGCTCCTTCAGCACCGTTCCGACGAGCCATTTAGTCTGGCCCACCGCCGCCCGCGCCTGACTGATTTGCGCCTGGTCATTCATCTTGAAGACAAAGCCTGTGTTCTGCTCTTTGAAGAAGACTTCTGACAAAGCATCGCTGCTGGTGAACCTGCCACGATATTCCGTCGATGAGAGGAAGGCCTTAACCATTTCGGCATCGATAAAGTTCCCGTTGAATTTGTTCAGTTTGTCGAGCCAGAATTTATAACCACCGTCGTCCGGCTCGCGGCGCAGATAACCGAGATACTGCATTAAGACGAAAGCGCTATTGAATTCACGGCGCACAAAATCGGAATTGTCTGCGACCTTACCAAGGACACTAGCGCGTGTCTCCGTACCGGCATTGAGACCGTCAATGAGCGTCTGGCGCTCGCTGGCGCTCGGAGTGATGTTGATTTTCTGATACAGCGCTGAGACATATTGCTCGTTGTTTAGGGAAGAACCGTTCATAAGTTGCGACTCGAGTACCACGCGATGGCGCGCATACCAATCTTCGATGAAGTCGCGCTTGTTCGCGGTCAGCCTATCTTCCCAACCAGGCTGGTCCACAATCACTCCGCGGCCAAGCTCCTGTGTGTCGCGCATGAATTCGCGCCAGATTGGCGACGGACGTGAAAAGTAGAACCGGTATAAGCGATAGACAAAATAACCGCTCTGCTGGAACTCGACCGAGAGAAAGAAGGCCGCCGAGACATTGATGCGCTTAACCTCGCGGCATTGCTGATCAGTGCCGCATGATTCAATCTCGTTGGTCCAGAAATCCAGTCCCGCCTGATCCGGATCGCGATTGAAGAAGTCGTGGTAGTGCTGGCGAACGAAATCGCGCGTGTCGTCGATCGGATTGACGTTGGATGGCGCGCTGTCGTTGTCGGTGATATGAAGTACCGCAGCATCGGGAGAACCAAGGGTCGCGCCGGTCACGTTGAAGAGCATCAGGTCGACAATTTCGTCGCTCTCTGGCACAAAACCATCGGTGATGAGGATGTTGAAAGTTTTGCTCGTCTCGCCCGCAGCAAATCGCAGCGTACCAAACGCCGGGGTAAAATCAGACCGGCGAGAGGCCGTGCCCTCGCTCGTTGCGTAATCTACCGAGGCAGTCCCTGAGGTGTCTCCGGCGCGCGCGACTGTGACCACGACTTGGCCGTCGCCTTCGCGCACCGAGTAGGATGAAGCACTAAAATTGATCGTCGAGACCGCTTGCGCGTGCGATCCAGACCACGGCAGCAGACAGAAAGCGAGTGCTAAAGTAAAGAAGAGAATGAGTCCAAATCCAAAACGCATCGAAAATCCCTGGCGAGTGTGTAGGGGGTTGTTCGGGTAGGACTAGTATAGGAGCTAAGCCCTTTCGAACCAAGTCTAGCGTGGCGCGACAACTGAATTTCAGTTCAGCATGAGACCTTTTACAGTCGCTTACGCCGACGGTCACGAACCGCAATTCCGAATGATGCATTTCGAAGACGCGCTTTCCTATCTCTTGAGTCTTGGCCATGAGACGCTCACGATTAAGCTTGGCCTTGAGAACACCGAAACACTCCTCAAGGCGTTGGGCAATCCTCAGCGGCTTTTTCCATCGGTTCAAATTGCCGGAACCAATGGCAAAGGATCGACGGCGGCGTTTCTCGATTCGATTTGCCGTGCGGCCGGAATTCGCAGCGGACTCTTCACCTCGCCTCATGTGATTTCGATCACCGAAAGAATAAAAGTCGAAGGCAAACCGATCTCGGAAGTTCAATTCGCGCGATTGACCGGCGTGGTCAAGGCGGTCGCCGAACAATTGGTGGCTCGTGGCGAGCTGTCAACCCTCCCGACATTCTTCGAACACGTAACGGCGATTGCCTTGCTCGCGTTTGCCAGGGCGGGCGTCGAGTTGGCTGTCCTCGAAACTGGTCTCGGCGGCCGCCTGGATTCGACGACCGCGGCGCAGGCCGAAGTGGTGGCGATTACTTCAATCGCCATGGACCACCAGGAACACCTGGGAAACACGCTGGCTGAAATCGCCGCGGAGAAAGCGGCGATCATTCGATTGGGTGTCACTGCGATCATCGCGCGACAGCAGCAGGAAGCGTTTGCGGTGATCAGCCGTCGTTGTCAATCAGTCGGGGTCGAGCCGCTCTTCATCGGATCGTCCGATGGATCAGTGCCGACCCACGATTGCACCAGCAGAGTGTCGTCGACCACTGCGGACGGCAGAGCGATTGTCTCGTTTGTGACGCCGGAGGCGACGTATGAAGAAGTCGCGCTGGCGCTTCGTGGCCGGCACCAGGTGGACAACGCAGCGACAGCGATCGCGATTGCCGAGGCACTCCGCAAAAATGGATTTCAAATCTCGCCCGAAGCAATTGTTTACGGGATCGCGACGGCAAGTCATCCGGGCCGGCTGGAGATTTGGGGGGGCGCGCCGCGATTTCTTTTTGACGGCGCCCATAATGCTGCCTCGGCGCGAGCACTGCGCGACTACCTCGATGAATTCGTCAAAGACCCCCGCACAATCATTTTCGCTGCGATGAGGGACAAATCCCTGACTGAAATGATGGCGACTCTATTTCCCGAAGCAGCGCAGGTGATCTTAACCACGCTCGAGAATCCGCGTGCGGCTGTAATCGATGAATTGATGATCGCGTTGCCCAACGCCTGCGATCGATCGAAGATCTCGCACGCCGCAACTGTTTCTGAAGCTGTCGATCTTGCCCGAGACACCACACCGTCCCATGGCGTGGTTTGCGTTACCGGCTCGCTGCATCTGGTTGGGGAAGCCCAGGAACTCTTAATGGAGCGCGGGCATCCCTGTCCGCATGAGCGCGTAAGCGCGAAGCAGATTTGAGCGTGCAGCGCACGCATTGCGGGCACGCGCTCCGCACACGCGTCAATTGCTGCGTTCGGCGCTTCCCATTACACTGTTCGCCTCATGTCTGAATCAGAAACTCCTGAGTTCATCGACTCAAAGAAGATTTTCACGGGACGCGTTTTTGATGTGACGGTCGATACGGTGCGCGAAGCGGATCGCACGTACATGCGTGAAGTGGTCCATCATCCGGGCAGCGCTGTAATCCTGCCGGCATTCGAAGACGGCACGATCGCTCTGGTCAAACAGTACCGCCATCCGGCGGTGAAGTATTTGCTCGAGCTGCCCGCGGGAACGTTGAACGATCAAGAGCGTCCGGAACACGGCGCGGCGCGCGAACTCGAAGAAGAGTTGGGCATGGTCGCCGGGAATCTCGAAAAGCTTTCGGAGTTTTTCGTCTCGCCCGGTTTCTGTGAAGAGAAAATGTGGCTTTATCTGGCGACAGAATTAAAGCCTACTGCCCAGCGGCTCGATGACGACGAATTAATCGAGGTCGTGCGTCTGCCAATCGATCGTGCGTTACAGATGATCACCGACGGCGAAATCGAGGACGCCAAAACGATTATTGGGCTGCTGCTCGCCGCACCGCGATTAGGCGCTACGCTGCTTGAGCCGTTCTATCCCGCCGTTTGAATTACGCCGCCGCAGTCTGGCTTGTTGAAAGCAAGCGATTGCGATATCTTGAGCGCTCCAAAACTCAGTTCTACGCCCTGAAACCTATGAAAAAATCTATTTCCACTTTCTTCCTAATCACGCTGGTGTTTTGCGCGGCGGCAAATGCGCAGCAGTCGCTCGACGCGATGATCGATCGGGAAATCGGACAACTCGTCAGCACCTACAAGATGCTGCACGCGGCGCCAGAGCTTTCACATTACGAAATCAAGACTTCCGCGTTCGTCGCACAGCAACTGCGCAGTCTTGGCTACACAGTGACCGAGAACGTTGGCAAGTATGACAATCCGCTGTGGAAAGGACATGGCGTAGTTGCCGTAATGAAGAACGGCGCTGGGCCAACCGTGCTGGTACGAACTGATCTCG
This sequence comes from uncultured Blastocatellia bacterium, assembly GCA_965653755.1. Taxonomy (GTDB): domain Bacteria; phylum Acidobacteriota; class Blastocatellia; order Pyrinomonadales; family Pyrinomonadaceae; genus UBA11740. Next base: position 605 of record CBFHBI010000117.1, on the reverse strand, counting down.
ACGCGTTGCCGGTCGAAGAAAAAACGGGATTGCCGTACGCGAGCACCGTCAAGACAAAGAACGACGCGGGCCAGGACGTCGGAGTGATGCACGCGTGTGGTCACGACATTCACATCACGAGCTTTCTAGGCACCGCGAAGATGCTCTCTCAGTTAAAGGATCAGTGGCACGGGACTCTGGTTCTGGTTGGGCAGCCTGCGGAAGAAACGATTGACGGTGCAAAGGCGATGCTGGCCGGAGGTCTGTATTCGATGATCTCCAAACCTGATTTCCTGATCGCGCTCCACGATAATTCTGATCTGGAAGCCGGCAAAGTCGCCTATTGTCCTGGGTTCGCGCTGGCAAATTCGACTTCAGTCGAGATTACGATCCGGGGAATCGGAGGACATGGCTCGCAACCTCAAGCCACCAAAGATCCGATCGTAGTCGCGGCGGAAACGATTGTCGCACTACAAACGATCGTAAGCCGCGAAAACTCGCCGCTCGATCCCGCGGTCGTCACGGTAGGATCGATTCACGGCGGGTCCAAATCAAACCTCATTCCAGACGAAGTCAAGCTGCTGTTGACGGTGGTCTGGGCCTTCGCAAGTGAAGCAGTGGACAAA
>CBFHBI010000116.1:0-7245 GCA_965653755.1 uncultured Blastocatellia bacterium | reverse complement strand
CTCAATACGCCGCCAGCTTGCGCGCCGCGTCCACGACGTCTTTCACCTGCGGCAAATAATAGTCTTCCAAAGGGGGCGAATAGGGAACGGGCGTGTCGAGCGACGCGAGGCGCACTACCGGCGCGTCCAGCCACTCGAAAGCTTCCTGCGAAATGATGGCGGAAATTTCGCCGCCGATCCCGCCGGTTAATGAAGCTTCATGAAGGATCAGCGCGCGGCTCGTCTTTCTCACGCTCGCCAGAATCGATTCCTTGTCGAGCGGCGCCAGCGTGCGCAGATCGATCACTTCCAGATCCAATCCTTCCTTCTCTAACTCTTCGGCAGCGTCGAGCGCGGTCAAGACTTGTGCTCCGAATGTGACAACCGTTACGTCGCGGCCCGTCCGTGCCGTGCGAGCACGGCCTATCTCGACGATGTAATCATCTGCCGGAAGTTCTTCACGCAGACGCGGCAGCCGGTAGAGTTTTTTGTGCTCGAAGAAAAGCACCGGATCGGGATCGCGAATCGCCGCTTTGATCAATCCCTTCGCGTCGTACGCGGTCGCCGGCTCGACAATCTTCAAGCCCGCCGTGTTCAGAAAAAACGATTCAGCGTTCAGTGAATGAAACGGACCCGCGCGCACGCCTGAGCCGCATGGACCACGAAACACCGCCGGAATGCTGCCGCCCCAACGATAGCGAGACTTCGCCGCATAGTTCGTCAGCAGATCGAAGCCGCAAGAAATGAAATCGATGAATTGAAACTCGGCCACGGGACGCATTCCCATGAGCGCCGCGCCGCACGCCGCGCCGACAATCGCGGCTTCAGAAATCGGGGTATCGATCACGCGCTCTTTACCGAAATGATCGATCAAACCTTCGGTAACTTTGAACGCGCCGCCGTACACGCCGACGTCTTCGCCAATTAAAAAGACGGTCGGGTCGCGCTCCATCTCTTCCCAAATGCCCTGGCGAATTGCTTCGACCATCGTAGCTTGTCCGCCCCGCGGCGGGCGCTCGGGTTTGCGTTCTTTTTTTAGTGCGGTTGACATCTAGTTCTCTGAAACTTTAACGGGCGGCTTCTCAGCCGGCAAATTCAACTTGTCGAGATTCGGCAAGACTTTCTTCAGTTCGGTTTGATCTTTTCCGGTGGCATCGACGAACGTCCAGTTCTGCCCGCCGTCGGTGGAAACTCCAACCAGGCCTCCTTCGGTTTGAAAGACGCCGCCCTGAGCTTTGATCCTCGTCGTCACAGGCACGACTGCATAAATGCCACTCGCGTCAGTCACAAACTGGCTCGGCCATCCGGAAGTCGCTGAGAGCAAATGGACGCCTTCCGCTTCCATCGACTGCATTTCTTTCGTCATCTCGGCTAATAACTTTTCGCGACCGCCGCCGATTTCGATGACCTTCGGATAAGTCAAATCGAGCACCTTCGCGTAGTCTTTGTTCGTTAGCGCCGTCTCGAGTTCCTTCGCTTGTGCCGTGAGATTCGGATAGCTCGGGACTGCGGCCTGCTGCAACGGTGATGGTGCTCGTGCCTGCTGTGATGGCGCGCTCTTGCAACTCAACGATGCGGCCATCAGCAAGAACGCCGTTACGATCCAAATGACCTGCAATAGAGATTCCCCGCTTTCCAACAAAACCAGTCGACGTAGTCGGCGGCAGAATGTAGCCACGGGTGAAGCGAAGCGGAACCCGTGGATCCGACTCCACAAGATTCCTGAGCCCGCTTTAGCGGGCGACAGAATCTTTCGCCCGCTAAAGCGGGCTCCACAAAGTTCAGGGTACGCATTCCCAGACGGTAAGCCTCGGAAACTAACTTGTACCACCGGCGGCCTTGGCCTTATGCACATCAGAACGCTTCGCCACGAATTCCTTACTGAGCGTATGTATCGCGATTATGTTTTCTCTTGGAATAAATATAACGCCATCAGCAGGTTGCCAGTTCGTTACGTAGAAAGAAATTCCTGCGTCGCACATTCGAAGAATATCCCAAACCTCCTCCGACTTATCCTTCATTGTCCGCTCTTTAAGAAGATGATCGTAATTACTTACTTGTTCTAGAACAGTGAGAATTTCGGGCATATTACGAACTTCAATCATTAGAAGCAGATTGTCGATGCCGCCGCGGAAGTTCATCCCAATCTTGGTTAGGTATCCAATAGTGTCGGCATGATCACCGCTTTCGACGCGACCTAAGTATCGACACGTGATTGTCCTAGTCATAGCCTCACTTTTCAAAAAGTTAACTTTCCAAAATCTTTGGCCGGAAAGCCGGCGGCACGATCGAATTGTCGAATACATTCTGTGTTGCCACTTCCGGATCCGGCATCGGCGAACTTTCGGCCCAATCCGAATCTTCATTGATCTCGCGCATTACGTCCGCGGTAATCTCATCCAATTTTTCTTTCGTCGCCACGTTTTGCTCGATCAGAAATCGTTCGCAGCGATCGATCGGATCGTTATTCTTCTCCCACCACTCGATTTCGCCTTCCGGAATGTAGCGCTGGTCGTCGTGTTCCGCGTGGCCCTTGCGGCGATAAGTCTTCGCTTCAATCAAAACTGCGCCGTGGCCTGCGCGAGCATGTTCGATCGCGCGCTTCGTCACTTCATAACACGCAAACACATCGTTGCCATCGACGATGTGACCTGGAATGCCGAAAGCGGCGGCTTTCTCGACCAGGTTGCGAATCGCAGTCTGCATGTTCGTCGGCGTCGAGTACGCGTAATGGTTGTACTCGACGATCACAATCAGCGGCAGACGTTGCACGGCCGCGAAATTCATGCCTTCATAAAATGCTCCCGTGCTGGCGCCGCCATCGCCGAGGTAAGCCAGGCCCACGATGTCTTTCTGCTGCATCCGCGCGCCCAGCAGAATGCCGGTCATCACCGGAATCATGTCGCCGAGATGCGAGATTGGACCGATGAATCCTTTGTCCATGTAGCCAAAGTGCACGTTCAGATCTTTGCCGCCGGACGGCCCCCAGGCTTTGGCCATGTACTGTGCGAAGATCTCTCTGGGGCGAACGCCTTTGACGAAGCACGAACCGAGATCGCGAATGATCGGCGTGATGAAATCATCCGGCCTTAGCGCGTAGGCCGATCCAACCGCCGTGGCCTCCTGGCCCAACGATCGATAGACGCCGCCTACAACTTTCGTTTGGCGATAAAGATTGACAATCCGTTCTTCGACCAGACGCGTGAGCTTTAGAAAACGATAAAGCTCGAGCATTTGCTCAGGCGAGAGTGAAGTGTCTTTGGTGCACGAGAGCGGTCCGCCATTCGCAGCTTTGCGCGGCGCATATTTCGTGCTGATGCGCATTTGAAAAAGCGGACGCCGGCGCGGACCACGTTTGCGATCTGGTGTTCTTTCAGACATTCGTCTTATCGGTCTTATTTGTCCCATGAGTCTCATGCGACATATGAGACTTATGGGACACATACGACGTCAAATATGTATCGTCTTGTCGTGCACGCCTTCGGCGGCTTCCATCACGGCTTCGGACACGGTCGGGTGCGCGTGCATCGTGTTGCCTAATTCTTCGGCCGTCGTTTCGAGTTGCATCGCCACGCAAGCTTCGGCGATTAGTTCGGTCGCGTGCGGGCCGATGATGTGCACGCCCAGCACTTCATCGTATTTCTTTTCAGCGACGATCTTCACAAAGCCCTCTTCTTCACCGATGATGCGCGCCTTGCCCGAAGCTGAGAATGGGAACTTGCCGATTTTCAATTCATAGCCGGCTTCCTTTGCTTTGGCTTCGGTCAAACCAACTGATCCGATTTCCGGATCGCAATAGGTGCAATTCGGGACCAGACGGAGATTGATCGGCCGCGGGTTCTTGCCGGCCAGATGCTCGACGGCGACGATGCCCTCTTTCGAAGCCAGGTGCGCGAGTAAAGGCGTCGGCACAACGTCGCCGATCGCATAAACACCTTTCTCGGCAGTCTGCTGAAATTCATCTACTTTGATGAATCCCTTTTCGACTTTGATCCTGGTCTTGTCCAAACCGAGGCCTTCAGTGAATGGCATGCGGCCAACCGCAACCAGCAGCATCTCAGCCTCAAGCCGCACATCTTCACCTTTGGAAGTCTTGCCGGTCACGACTACACCGCTGTCGGTCTTCTCTAATTTCTCCAGCTTCGTATCGACCTGCGATTTGATGCCGCGTTTGCGAAACGATTTTGCGAGTTCCGCGGAGACCTCTTCGTCTTCGAGCGGCACGAGCCGCGGCAGCAACTCGACAATCGTCGTGTCCGCGCCAAAGCGCGAATAGACGGATGCGAACTCGACGCCGACGGCGCCGGCGCCCATCACGATTAGCGATTTGGGAATGTCAGTCAGTTCGAGAATGTGGTCACTGTTGACGACGTGCTTACCGTCAGTTTCGAATCCCGGAATCGGCCGCACCACTGAGCCGGTTGCGATAATGATGTTCTTCGTATTGATCGTCTGTTTCGATCCGTCTTCGGCGGTGACTTCGACTTTACCGGGCAGCATTAGCTTGCCTGCCCCCTTGAACACCGTGCACTTGTTCTTCTTCATCAAGTACTCGATGCCCTTCGAGTTCTTCATCACGACTTTGTCTTTGCGCTTCTGCACGTCGGCAAAAGCGAGTTGAATGTCGGAAGCCTTGACACCGAAATCAGCCGCGTGCTGCATCTGCTCGTAAATGTGCGCCGACATCAAAAGCTGTTTCGTCGGAATGCACCCGCGCAGCGTACACGTGCCACCGAGCCGCTTGTCCTTTTCAACAATCGCGACCTTCAAACCTAACTGCCCGGCACGAATCGCGGCCACGTAGCCGCCCGGTCCGCTGCCGATTACCGTTACATCGAATTGTTCATTAGCCAATTTGGAAGAGTCCTCTCAAAAACTAGTGATGTGTGATGGGTAATGAGTGAACGCTCGGCCATCACCCCGAAAATCTGAATGACTTGGAAAGTGGTCATTATAAGCTTTGGTGCTTGAATCGGCCAATTTGACGAAGTGTCAGGTGGTGGTACATTTTGAACTCTTCTGCAACACCTTAGCGGACTCGACGTCGTTGCGGTAGCGACCGGATAAAGTGGTAGCCGAACCAAATAGAGCAGTGTTCGTAAATGCCTAGCTGCCTCTCAATCCCGTCGCTACCGCTGCGGGTTCTGACTCAGAAAAACCAATGCCCGAGCCGAAGCAACTCAGCCTTGCAGCCATTCCGAATCGTCAGCGTTGGCCCATCTTCGGCAGCCTCGCAATGATCGTTGTGCTGTTTGTTGGCCTGACGATCTACGTCGTACGCAGTCGCAGCGCCAGCGCCTCAGCAAACCGGTTCGCGCAAATCAAAATTGTTCAGCTCACGTCAACCGGGCGCGTGGTCAACGCGGCTTTGTCGCCTAACGGCAAGACGTTCGGTTTCGTCCAGCTCGAACCGGATCGCGATCTGCATACTTTGCGGCTGGGCCAGATCAATGGCGATAAAGATATCGAATTGATTCCGCCGGCCGCGGCCGCCTGTCGGGGCCTGGAATATTCGAATGATGGATCGAGCTTGTATTATGCGAGACAAGAAAACAGCGGACAGAGTTTCGCGTTGTACAAGATTTCGGCCAACGGCGGCGCGCCAGTCAAACTGCGCGACAACATCGATCAATATTTCTCGTTGACGCCTGACGCGCGGCGCGTGGTGTTTGCGCGCGCGGCCGCGAACGACGGGCGCAGCTTGATCGTTTCGAATGTGGACGGCGCGGATGAAAGCGCGCTGGTGACGCTCGGCCCCGAACGCCATCTCGGATTCGCGACCGGATGGTCGCCTGATGGTTCAGCGCTCGCCGTGAGCGCGACGACCGACGCCAGGAGCGGGGGCGTGGGACTCTTTTTGTTGCCCGAGAAGGGCGGGGAGATGAAGCGTTTGACTGATGCGTTGTGGCGCGACGTAACGCGCATTGTCTGGCTGAAGGACGGCGGCGGATTGCTTTTGCTCGCGACCGGTTTCGACTCGCATGAGACCAGGCAGGTTTGGTTCGTTGATTTTCCCAGCGGCAAAGCGCGGCGCATCACGAACGAACTGGCGATTTCCGACACCGGCTTAACGGCCGGCGGCGATCCGAATTCATTTCTGGTCGTTCAGGGGAAAACCGAATTTGGCGACATCGTGATGATCAGCAATTCAAACTGATTTGCCACAGAGACCGGAGAATCACTGAGAAACGAAATGAAGCTTTCATCCATTCCAGTTCAAATCGTTCTCTGTGTCTCTGCCTCTGTGGCCATTCCGAAATAGTGAGAGAGTGATCTTATGAAACACACAGAAGGATTCCTGAAGATTGTGAATGACGCCAAGAGTCGCATCAAAGAGGTCAACGTCGATCAGACACGCGACCGGATGGCCGCGAACGCCGGCGCGAAACTAATCGACGTGCGCGAAGACCATGAATGGGACGCCGCGCACGCGCGGGACGCGATTCATCTGGGCAAAGGGATCATCGAACGCGACATCGAGACCTCCGTGCCCGACAAATCGACCGAGCTGATTTTGTATTGCGGCGGCGGCTACCGATCGGCTCTGGCGGCCGACGTTCTGCAGCAGATGGGCTACACGAACGTTTACTCGATGGCTGGCGGTTGGAAGGCCTGGAAAGAATCGGGCGCGCCGATTGAAAGCGGTTGATTCTTATTGCCGTTAACGAATCCTGAATCGAATATTGAATTGCGATGAAAAAGGAAGCTCATTTCACGCCGGAACTATTCACGTTTCTGAGACAACTCGATCGTCACAACAACCGTGAATGGTTTCAGAAGAATAAATCGCGCTATGAGGAATTTGTGCGTAATCCGTTTTTGCGATTTATTGAAGACTTTCGGCCCAGGCTGCACGCGATCAGTCCGCACGTGATTGCCGACCCACGGCCGTCCGGCGGATCGCTTTTGCGGATTTATCGCGACATGCGTTTTCGCAAAGGGCAGGCGCCTTATCAGACGATGGCGGCGGCCCGATTCCCGCACCGGGACTTCAAGGAGCGGACCGCGCCGGGTTTGTATCTGCACCTCGATCCAACACATTGCTTCTTTGCGTGCGGGCTTTGGCATCCCGATGGAGACACGCGGGCGCTGGTGCGCGAAGCGATCCTGCGCGAACCAGCGAAATGGAAACGGGCTACGCAAGGAAAATCATATTTGTCGGCGTGGCAATTGTCGGGAGATTCGCTGAAACGCGTTCCGCCCGGCGGCGATCCCGGCCATCCATTGGCCGCGGATCTGAAGCGCAAAGATTTCATCGCAGCTGCA
>CBFHBI010000115.1:0-7248 GCA_965653755.1 uncultured Blastocatellia bacterium | reverse complement strand
CACTAGCCGGTTATTGCGACACCGTCGAAGTAACGATCCATCTCGACAATTCCATCACGGTCGTCGATAACGGCCGCGGCATACCGGTGGACCAGATGAAGAAGGAACGCAAGTCGGCTGCGGAAGTTGTGATGACGAAGTTGCACGCCGGCGGCAAGTTCGATTCGAACGCCTACAAAGTTTCCGGCGGTCTCCACGGGGTCGGCGTTTCGTGCGTGAACTTTCTTTCCGAGTCTCTGCACCTCGAGATTTGGCGCGACAGTCTGACCTACGAACAGGAATACGAGCGTGGCATTCCCACTGGACCATTAAAACAGACAGGGAAGACGCGTAAGCGCGGGACCAAAATCACTTTCAAGCCTGATACCGAAATCTTCGATACGACCGAATTCAGTTTCGACAAGCTGTCCGAGCGCTTGCGCGAGAAGGCGTTTCTCAATAAAGGCATCCGCATCTCGATCAAAGACGAGCGCGACGAACCAGAGAAGTCTCATGAGTTTTACTATCGCGGCGGTATCGCCGAGTTCGTGAAGCACCTCAACAAGAGCAAGAGTGTGCTACACGATAAGCCGATCTATTTCGAAAAGATTGGCGACGCCCTTTCGATCGAAGTCGCGATCCAATACAACGATGCTTACGACGAAAAAGTCTATTCGTTCGCCAACAACATCAATACAGTGGATGGCGGCACGCATCTTTCAGGATTCCGTTCTGCGTTTACCAGGACGATCAACGCGTACGCACAGTCGTCCGGACTCGCGAAGAACTTCAAAGGCTCGCTCACCGGTGACGACGTGCGCGAAGGTTTGGTCGCGGTACTTTCCGTGAAGCTTCCGCAGCCGCAGTTTGAAGGGCAAACCAAAGGCAAGTTGAATTCAGACGTGAAAGGCGCCGTGGAATCGTTTCTCAACGAGCGTCTCACGGAATACCTTGAGCAGAACCCGACGGTCGCCCGTCGCATCGTCGGTAAATCTCTCGATGCAGCTCGGGCGCGTGAAGCGGCGCGTAAAGCGCGAGAGATTGTGCGCAAAGGCGCGTTGGGTTCGACGATGCTGCCGGGAAAACTGGCCGATTGTCAGGAACGCGATCCGGCGCTCTCCGAGATTTACATTGTCGAGGGTGATTCCGCCGGCGGTTCGGCGAAGCAAGGCCGCGATCGGAAGAACCAGGCGATCCTGCCGCTGAAAGGAAAAATCCTGAACGTCGAAAAGGCCCGCTTCGACAAAATGCTCGCGCACAATGAACTCAAAGCGCTGATCATGGCGCTCGGCACCGGCATCGGCAAGGAGGATTTCGATCTTTCAAAGCTGCGGTATCACCGCATTATTCTAATGACCGACGCAGACGTTGACGGCTCACATATTCGCACCTTGCTCCTGACGTTTTTCTTCCGGCAAATGCCGGAGCTGGTCGAGCAGGGCTATGTTTACATCGCGCAGCCGCCGCTCTTCAAAGTGAAAAAAGGCAAGAAGGAAGAGTACATTAAAGATGAAGGTTCGATGATTCATTTCCTGATGCGCCAGGCGACGTCTGAATTGAAAGTTACGACCGGAAACGGCAAAGCGAAAACCGTGATCGAAGGCGCACAGCTCGCGCGCAATCTCGAACGCATGGTCGACCTCAGACGCTATTGCGAGAAAGCCACGCGCCGTCTGCGGGGCGACGCGCATCTGCTCGACACGCTGCTGCAGGCTTTTGGCGGGAAGAAGGGCGTGCTACGCGACGAAGGCGCCACGCTGAAGCGAACGTTTCAGGATGAAGACGCGATGGCCCGCGTCGAGGGCGTACTCGACAAAGCCGGTTACAAAACCGATCTGAAGGAAGATGAAGAGCACGGGCTTTGGGAGATCGAAACGGTCACCACCTCCGGCGCCACCGTCACGATCGATTACGACTTCGCCAGCCACGTTGAATTTCAAAAAGCAGTCGAGCTGTTCACGCGACTCGAGGATCGTCTCACGCCGCCATTCATCACTGGCGAGAACGGCACCAGCGAAGAGATCGCCACGCGCGAAGCCCTGCTTGATCGGGTGCTGGCGGCCGCCAAGAAGGATCTTTCAATCCAGCGCTACAAAGGCTTGGGCGAAATGAATCCGGAGCAACTCTGGGAGACCACGATGAACCCCGACACGCGGACGCTGCTGCAAGTCCGCATTGACGACGCCGTTGAGACCGACGAGATCTTCACCGTGTTAATGGGCGACTCGGTCGAACCCCGCCGCAAATTCATCGAGGACAACGCGCTGGATGTGAAGAACCTCGACATTTAGCTGCGAGTGCGGACAGTTGGTCCGTACCACCTGAGTCTAGCGGCGGTTAGACGTCTGTTTCAGTGTTAGCACAGGATCAAAAGCTCAGTAGTTGCAGCCGGCTTCTCTCAAGCTTCATTCTTGCTCTGCCACTTTTCGTTTCGACTCTGAGTCATGCTCTCGTGGCGCCAGATCCGCTCGAAGGTGTGTGGGTAAGTGAGACTAAGTTTGGACCGGAGTTGCATGGCGACCTCCTCGTCGCACGTTAAAAGTCGCGTTGGATCGCGACCCTCTCAGGTGAAAAATCTTCGTTTCAAATCAGCCATAACTTCGTCCAGTTTTCATTTCGCAATGGCGAAGGACAGTTCCGCGGAAAACGATCCGTCGACGGCAATTCGATCGAAGGATTTTGGATCCAAGGACGAGCGAACCGGCAAAACCCGGGTGGCGCGGCCCAAGCTTTCGCCACGCCGGTCACGCTGCGACGGGTTGGCTTGAATAGATGGCAGGGCTCTATTGTTCCGCTCGAAAGTCGCTTCACGCTCTACCTGAAGATCTTTCGGAATGCGCAAGGCGCGTTGTTGGCGGCGTTCCGCAATCCCCAAGCGAATTCGCGCGGTGGCGCGTCGCAATTCACTTTGACTCAGGACGGAAAAACCGTTCGCTTCTCCGCTCGGCCTGATCCTGCCACACCTGAAGTCGTCCATACGGCGACTCTGGAGTCACCTGATCGAATGCGTATGAGATGGCCGGACCTCGGCGTCACGATCGAACTTACTCGTCGTGCCGCTTCTGAGGTGCCGGCCTTCTTTCCCCGTCCGCCCGGAACGAAATATCAGTATCACCGGCCCGAAATGATCGGTGATGGATGGTCAACTGCATCGGCGAAAAACCTCGGCATGGACGAGGAAGCGCTGACACGTTTGGTTCAGAGGTTAATCGATAGTGACCCGGCGGAACGGCGACCGAACCTGATTCATTCGCTGCTCGTGGCGTATCGCGGCAAGCTCGTGCTTGAAGAATATTTCTTCGGATACCATCGAAGTGAAACTCACGACACGCGTTCTGCCGCCAAGACTTTTGCTTCGGTGATGCTGGGCGCGGTTATGCGCGACGGCGTTCAAATTTCGCCTGAGACGCGCATTTACGATCTGTTCGGTGGCCTCAATCGTTTCGCGAATCCTGATCCTCGCAAAGCACAAATTACGCTGGCCCATCTCATGACGCACACGGCGGGCCTGGCGTGCAATGACAACGATGATGATTCGCCGGGCAACGAAGGCACGATGCAGTCGCAGGACAAAGAACCTAACTGGTGGAAGTACACGCTCGATTTGCCGATGGCCCACGAACCGGGAAGCCGTTATGCGTATTGCTCGGCGAATTTCAACATGGTTGGAGGAGCGTTAGCGCTGGCCACCAGGACCTGGCTGCCTGAATTGTTTGATCGGAAAATTGCTCGGCCACTCCAGTTTGGCGAATACCACTGGAATCTCATGCCGACGAATGAAGGTTATCAAGGCGGCGGCGCATTTCTCTTGCCGCGCGATCTTTTGAAAATCGGACAAATGTATCTCAATCGCGGAGTTTGGAACGGCCGTCGCATTGTCGACGAGTCTTGGATAAAGACCTCGATCGCGCCGCGAGTGCACATCTCGCCGGCAAGCACCGGCATGAGCGCGGAAGAGTTCGGGAACTTCTACGGAGAAGCGGATGACGCATACACGTGGCATCTATCCAAAGTGAAAGCGGGCGACCAAACCTTTGATACCTTCGCCGCGACCGGCAACGGAGGTCAACTTTTGATTGTCGTACCGAAGCTTGAGTTGGTCGTTGTGTTCACCGGTGGTAATTACGGCCAGGGCGGCATCTGGAGCCGCTGGGGCAGTGAGATTTTGCCGAAGGAAATTATTCCCGCGATACGCTGACGCCCACGAGATAGTTTGAATACCAGTCCGCGCGAAAGTGAAACAGTTTCAGCGTTCGTATAACCTGCCGAAGGTTTGTGGCTTAATGTGCGTACGTGATAGAAACAACTCCCCGGATCGCAGCTCAATCAGTTTTCACCGCGAGGTAATCTCATGAAGAAACGTCTTTGCCTATTAATCATCGCGACCCTTCTGTTTCCGCTGCTTTCGTACGCCCAGGCGCCATCCCTCGACGCGCAGATCAAAGGCGTCGAGACAGGGCTCACTCCGCCCTTCACCGTCAAAGGCGAACCGGGGTGGACCATTGAAGAGCGAATGAAGTTCTACAAAGTACCGGGACTCAGCGTGGCGGTGATTAAGGACCACAAGATTGCGTGGGCAAAGGGTTACGGCGTCAAGGATCTGCAAACCAAAGAACCGGTGACTACCGACACGCTTTTTCAGGCCGGCTCGATCAGCAAATCAGTCAATGCGACGATCGCCATGAAGGAAGTCGAGCAGGGAAAGATTTCGCTTGACGATAACATCAACGACAAACTCGTCACCTGGAAGCTGCCGGAGAATGAACTCACCGCGAAGAGCAAGGTCACGCTGCGAAAGATTCTAAGTCACACCGCCGGTACCACTGTGCACGGATTTCCCGGCTACGCGATTACCGACAAAATTCCGACGCTGACGCAGATACTCGACGGCGCCGCCCCGGCGAATACCGCGCCGATTCGCGTCGACCTCGAACCCGGCACGCAATATCGGTATTCAGGCGGCGGCATTACCATCAGCCAACTCGCGTTGGTGGACATTGAGAAGAAGCCTTATCCGCAGATCGCCAACGAGACGGTGCTCAAACCGCTCAACATGACGAACAGCACTTACAGCCAACCGCTGCCGACCAGTTGGCGACCGAAAGCGGCGACCGGTTACCGCACCAACGGCAAAGAGGTCGAAGGCAAGATTCACATCTATCCTGAGATGGCTGCGGCCGGTCTTTGGACCACGCCAACTGACCTCGCAAAGTTTGCGATCGAGATGCAGCTATCGCTCGCGGGCAAATCCAACAAAATTCTCACCCAGCAATCCGTCGAAACGATGACCACCGTCGTGAAGGATCAGGCCGGTCTCGGCTTCTTTATTTCCAAGTTTGGCAACGCTGTCTACTTCGGGCACGGTGGTTCGGACGAAGGTTTCACCTCGCAACTGCTGGTCAGCCGCGACAAAGGTTACGGCGTCGCGGTGATGATCAATTCCGACGCCGGCGGCATTCTTGAAGAGGTCGTGCGCGCGGTCGCGAAGGAATATGGCTGGGAAGGCATTCTGCCGCCGCCTTACGAAACTATCTCGCTGGACGCCGCGAAGCTCGGAGCTTTCAGCGGCCGATATCGCGTCAATCCCGATCGGGTGCTCACGTTGAAGGTCGAGCCGGGAGACAACCCGGCGCGGCCTAACAAACTGGTCGCTTATCCGACCACGGGTGCGCCGTTCGAGTTGCTGCCAATCTCCGAAACAACTTTCGTTCGCCGCAACGCGGCTTTGAAATACGAATTCGTCAAAGATGAAACGGCCGGAACATTCAACGCGGTTCGCATCACCGGCCCCAACGGATCGACCAACGCGCCGCGCATCTCCGCCGATGACCTCGTTCCATTCGAACTGCTGACCAGCGGCAAAGTCGATGCGGCGATGGAACGCTACCGGCAAATAAAGAAAGACACACCGCAAAACCAGAGTGTGAGTGAAGGACGGTTGATCAATGACGGCTACAACTTCGTTCAGGAAGGAAAAATGAATGAAGGAATCGCGCTGTTGAAAGTGGCGATTGATCTTTATCCAAAGTCAACGGACGCCTACGACCTTCTCGGCGAGGCTTACGAAACCAACGGCCAGAAGGACTTGGCGATCGCCACCTACAAAAAATTGCTCGAGCTGAATCCGCAGAATGCCAAAGCGCGCGAGAAGCTGAAGAAGCTCGGCGGCCAATAGGGTCGACCGCGTGATTACTCTCTTACTACCTCGCGTGGATTCTTATCTGTGCGGATGCCCAGTAACCGCGGATGACGCAGCTTGTTGTGGCCGGTCCATTGGATGAAGCCGACTTGGACTACGATCTTTGGTTGCACCCAGTGGGCGCGTAGGCGCGGGAGGCCGACCGCTTTGGTGAAGGGCGGTTTGTCGATTTCGATTTTGTCGAGTTGGGCGCGCAGGTCGAGCAGGAGCTGCGTGGTAAAGCCGGTACCGATCTTGCCGGCGAAGACAAAGTCGGGTTCGACTGAGCCCTCCCTGACGGTCGGGCTATTGCCCCGACGCGTGCCCGCCCCGGCAGTTACGCGCGGCACGGAGCTGTAGTCGTAATAGCCAACGAACAGAGCGCCGAGGCCGACGCGTTTGCCTTGCGGATCGGTGAAGCCGCCGACTACGAATTCCTGGGCTAGTTCGCATTTCATCTTCAGCCAGTTGCGCGAGCCGCGCTGCTCATAAATCGATCCGCGGCGTTTCGCGATCACGCCTTCCCAGCCTTCGGTTTGTGCGCGTGCGAAGGCGGACTCGTTCGGCAACTCAGCCACTCGGCGCAAAGGCGGCGACAGTTTCAAGCGACTGAGTAATTCACGACGCTCTTCCAGCGGCCGAGACATCACTTCGCGACCGTCAAGCCACATGATGTCGAAGACGTGATAGGTGAACGGCGCGTGCCAGGTGATCTCGCCGTCGAGTATTAACTGATCGTGAGGTAGCTTGGCGATGGCTTGCGAGACGGCCGGCAGGTTTTGTGGCAGCCGGTTGCGCGAAAATAATTCGACCTGTTTCCCGTTCTTGTAAGCCAGCAGACGAATGCCGTCGAACTTTCGTTCGAAGCTCCATTCCGGTCCGTCGTAGCGGTCCTGGGTGAGCGTGGCCGCCATCGGTACGATCCATTCCGGAAACGCTTTCGTCATCAGAACAATAATACCGCGCGCGCCGGGCGGTGCGCGTGTTGTCACCAAAAACGGTAGACGCATTTTGAAGGAGCTGTGTTTAGAGGCGGGCGTTGCCCGCCGTTTGAGACTCAGGCGCCGGGCTGTCCGTTATTGATTTGGCGG
>CBFHBI010000114.1:0-7256 GCA_965653755.1 uncultured Blastocatellia bacterium | reverse complement strand
ACCTCAAAGACGCGCACGTCCGGATTGTAAACCGGCAGGTCTTTTCGTTCTTTGAAAGTAACGCCGTACAACTTGTTCGCGGCAAAGAAGACGCCGTCGTGCAGCACTCGATCAAGTTCGAAGTAGGGTTTGACTTGCGATTCGTCGAGATCGTATTCAGCCTGGCGAACTTTTTCAGCGTAGTACTGCCAGTCCTGCGGCCCGAGCGTGAAGCCGCCCTTCTCCGCATCGATCAATTTCTGCATGCGCGCTGCTTCGTCGCGAGCTTTGGCGGTCGCCGCCGGCACAATCCCAGTCAAAAGCTTCTCAGCGGCGGTGGGCGTCTTGGCCATCTGATCGTCGAGGGTGTAAGTCGCGTGGTCGGGGTAACCGAGCAGCTTCGCGCGCTGCGCCCGCAGTTGCGCCAGCCGCGTCACGATCGCTTTCGTATCATTGTCGCCGCCATGATTAGCGCGCGCGACCGACGCATTGAACAAGCGCTCGCGCACAGAGCGATTTCTCAGATAAGTCAGCGACGGTTGTTGCGTCGTGTTCTGCAGAGCGATTACCCATTTGCCGTCGAGCTTCTTTTCTTTCGCGCGCTCGGCAGCCGCGGCGATGTCGCTCTCAGGCAAGCCGTCGAGATCGGCTTTGTTATCGATCACCAGCGCGCCGTTGTTGGTTTCGGCCAACACGTGGTCTTCGAACTTCGTGGTCAGCGTCGCTTCTTCCTGATTCAGTGCTCGCAGCGTTTCTTTGTCCTTTTCGGAAAGCAGCGCGCCTGCGCGCACGAACGTCTTGTAATAACGCTCGACCAGGTAACGAGATTCAGGATCGAGCTTGAGCGCGTCACGGCGGTCGTAAAGCGCCTTCACGCGCGCGAACAGTTTCGGATTCAAGAAGATCGTGTCCGAATGCGCAGCTAGTTTCGGCGCTTCTTCGGCCTTTATCTTCTGTAGCGCGTCACTGGTGTTGGCGGTCGTCAGATTGAAAAACACCTTCGTGACTCGCGTCAGCAACGCACCTGTTCGCTCCATTGCTTCCAAAGTGTTAGCGAAAGTGGGCGCCGCAGGATTGTTGGCGATCTTGTCGATCTCGGCCAACTGGTCCCTCATGCCTGCTTCGATCGCGGGTTGATAATCGCCATCCTTGATCTTGTCGAACGGCGGCGCGTGATAAGGCAGAGTGCTTTCGCTCAAGAATGGGTTCGCGCTATCAACTGAGGCCTGCGCCGGCTTCGTCGGATATTCGGCGGTCAAAAGAGTCATGGCTAAACCGAGAGACAAAACTACTGCTGAACTGAATCGCATAATTAACTCCGATTAAGTTTGCCGGGAAATGATTCTGATGTCGATTGGCGACGCGCGGTTGCAGAGACTCGGTTAGCGGTTGGCGACCTGACTGAAACCGAATAGATTCTTTCGAAAGCCTTTCCGGATTTCAATTCGTGGTCTCTGCCAGGTTCGACTTGTACCTTGTGTTTGTCTGGCGGTCTGTCATTTCAATGTAAATCCAGCTCGGCGGGACAACGCCGAATTCCAACGCAAAGTAAATTTGGTTAAGATCCGCGGGTTTGCTGAATGCGCAAAATCCGTACAACCGTTTGCCTCTTTGGTCATAGATATCGACCCAAGTGCGCGACGATTTCGTATTCGTCCCGCAGGGCGGAAGGTTCGGCGCCGCGGCGAATAGCTCGGCCGGATAATCGGCCTTGTTGAAAACGTCGTAGCGGTAACGAATAAAAGTTTTACCCGCCAGTTGAAACGCCTCCGTTCCCATAAAGTAGATTACGGGATTCGGTAAGGGCGGAGCAGAAGCAACGCCTTGCGTGACGATCATAAAAGCCAACGCTGAAGCAAGGAACACCAAAGATCTCATTCTGAGTTGAATATGCACGGGGAACTCCTTGTGAGTAGATTGCGACCGGGGCGCAATTGTATTCACCAACGATGAAAAGTCAACGAGAATATAATCGTTAAGATTCTGGCGGACTTCACTTTTTGCGCACGCCCCACGTCGGCGCAGGTGGTTCCTTCGACGCTCGATCGACCGGATGTTCCTTCATCATGCGCATCGCTTCCTGCACGGCCCGTTCGAGTTGCGGATCGTGCCCGGCAATGACGTCCTTGGGCCAGTTCTCGACGTCCACGTCGGGCGTAACTCCTTCGTTCTCGACCGCCCAACGATTATCGCGCGCAAAGAATCCGCCGCGCGGCGCAATGGCCGAGCCGCCATCGACAAAGACCGGCGTGTCCGCGGTATGGACCAGGCCACCCCAGGTGCGCTTGCCGACCAACAGACCAATCTTTCGATAATGAAACATGTAAGGCATCAGGTCGCCGCCTGAGCCGGCCATCTCATTAATGATCATTACCTTCGGACCCCAGATGCCGGCGGCCGGACTGGTGAACGGATAACGATCTCCGGCGACGTTATTGAAATAGCCGTCGAAGTCTCTCTGCAAGACATCGATGATGTAATCAGCCGCCGAGCCGCCACCGTTGTAACGCTCATCGATGATCGCGCCCTTCTTGTCCTGTTGCGAGAAATAATATCGATTGAAGCTCGTGTAGCCAGGTTGTCCCGTGTTCGGCAGATAAACGTAAGCGAGTTGGCCGCCAGAGAGCTGCTCGACCAGGCGTCGGTTCGATTCCACCCACGCGCGTGTGCGCAGCGCTTGCTCATTCGCCACCGGCACAACCGTCACGTGGCGAGCGCCGTCCATCGCCGGCTTGTCGTTCACGGTCAATGATGTCTGCCGATTCGCCGTGCCGTCGAGCAAGCGATAGATGTTGTCGGGAGCTTTCAACTCGACGCCGTTAATGGCGAGGATGTATTCGCCGACGTTGACCGTCGAGCCGGGTGTTGCCAAAGGCGATCGCAGATCAGGATTCCAATTCTCATTGTCGTAGATGCGCGTGACCCTGTAGCGGCCGTTCTCAATTGCAAAATCCGCGCCCAGCAATCCGCCCGGCGAATTCGGCACCTCGGGCATGTCGCCGCCGCGCACGTATGAATGGCCGATGGCAATTTCAGCGCCCATCATGTCCATCAAATAATTCAAGTCCGCGCGGTGCAGCACGCAAGGCAGCATCGCGCCGTACATCTCTTGATCTGTGTTCCAGTCGGTGCCGTGCAGGTTCGGCACGTATAGATAGTCGCGCTGGTTGCGCCACATCTCGTTGAAGATCTGTTTGAACTCTTCTTTCGGATCGAGATACATGCGCAGGCTGAAGTTCACGCGTCCCGTTCCCGGTTGCGGCGGATTTCGATCCGCATCAACGATGTAGAGTGCCGGCGTTGGCGGACCACCCGCCGCCGCCGCGCCACGTCCAAAACCACCGCCACCGCTCGCGGACCGATAGACGAGCTTGCGGCCGTCAGCGCTCACATCGAAGGCTGTGACGCCAGCCACAAAAGTTGCCGCTTGCCGATTGCACAAGCGGTAACGCATCAATTCGTTGGCGGCCGCGCCACCACCGCCACCGCCGCCACCTCCGCCTTGCGCGCGGCCGGCTTCGAGATAATAGACAATCCCGTCGGCACCTGACTTCAGCGAAGAGTATTGACGTTCCGGAACGCCGGGAACTGAGATAATGCGCTTCGCCAGTCCATCGAAATCGATTTGCCCGCTGGCCGGTTGTCGTGGACCACGCGGTCCCTGCGGCTGGTCCGTTGCTGGCGCGTCCGCACCGCCGGCGCCCGCCCCGCCTGCTGTGTCGCCGGCGCACTGGCCGGGAATTGTGCGGCGGCCGGTGCCGACACCGCGATCTTCGTCGCTCTCGGGCAACAGCGGACTCGCGTCGCCCTTCTTCAGCACCGTCAGATAAAGACCAAAGTTCTCTTCATGATCATACGAAGTCATGTCGAGCCACTGTGAACGCAAACCGAAATCAGTCGAAGCCAGGAACCAGAGATATTTGCCGCTCGCATCCCAGGCCGGCCACACTGCATCGGCTAATCCATCAGTAACTTGATGAGACTCGCCGGTCTCAGCGTTCGAGACAAAGATCGCGTGATACAGCGAGCGCAGACGACTCGAATAAGCGACCCACTTCGAATCGGGACTCCAAACCGGATTCAGTGTGCGCGTCGGGACCATCCACGGATCGTTACCGACAATCTTTGCTTTGCCCGTGGCGACATCCAGCACCCAGACGTGCAGGCCTGTGTCGGTGAAGACGAGCTTCTTCGAATCCGGCGACCACGAAGGCGTGTAGTAATGCGTCGGATGATCGAGGGTGATTTCGCGCGGCGGCGTCAGGCCGTCCTGCGCTTCGAGGTAGAGACGATATTCGCCGGAGCGATCGCTGAAATACGAAATCCATTTTCCATCAGGCGACCAAGCGGGATCGCGATCGGCCGCGCTGCTCGAGTTCGTCAAATTGCGCACGTCACCTTTCTCAGCGGGAATCGTGAAGACCTCGCCGCGCGCTTCGACGACGATGCGGCGGCCGGTCGGCGACAGTTGCATGTTCGTCAGGCGGTTGCTGACGTCTTCCCAGCGCGGCATCATCCACGGAAAATCTCCCGTCGCGGTGATGTTGACGACATGTTCCTTGCCGCTCTTGGGATCGAGTTCGTGAATGTAGCCGGCTTGCTCGAACACTACTGTGCCCGCGCCGGAATCGATCGTTTTGACGTCGTAATCCGTAAACTTCGTGACTTCCGTCAACTTCTTTGTCTTTGTTTCGTAGCTCCAAACGTTTTCGACGCCGTCGCGATCGGAAATGAAATAAACGGTGTCGCCCACCCAAACCGGATCGATGTCTTTCGAATCAGTCCAGGGCGGCGAGACGAGATCGTAAGTCTTCAAATCGACAATCCAGATGGGCCGGTTCTGTCCGCCGCGATAGTTTCTTCGTTCATCGTCCCAGGAGTTGTTCATGCGATAGGCGATGCGCGATCCATCCGCAGAAATTTTTCCCTGAAAGCCGCGCGGCAAAGCCATCGGCTCTTCGACGCCGCCTTCGGCGGGCACAGTCCAAAATCGCGGCGCGCCGCTGGGCGACCACGTCGCGCGCGTCGATGAAAACATGATTGACTTGCCGTCCGGCGTCCAGCCCTGCACCGAGTCAGCGCCGGGATGCCACGTCAAACGCTTCGGCTCTCCGCCTTCCGCGGACACGACATACACATCGAGATTGCCGGCGTACTCGCCGCTGAACGCGATCCATTTTCCATCCGGCGAAAAATGCGGATTGGAAGTCTGTCCTTGAAAACTCGTGATGCGTCGCGCCATGCCTCCGGCGCGCGGCACAGTCCAGATGTTCTGCGCGTACGCGAAAGCGATTTGCGTCGCGCTCACGGTCGGCGTGCGCAACAAACGCGTGCCGGATCCTTCGGCGTGTGTGCTTTGTGGAAATGATTTGAAGCCGATTATGACAATTGCGACGAGAGCGATGAATAAGAATGGCGAGCGGCGAACGAACTTCTCCGCTGCGGTGCGTTGCGACGACATGGATTGTCCTCCAGAAAAATGGATGGGTCTGACCGGGAGCATCTTTTAGCACGAAGCTTGTGCGAGAGCAAAGACGAAGTTTGGAGTACCGCCTTCAGGCGGCCGACCGTAGATTAGGGCAGCCGACTGAAGTCGGTACTCCAAACTAAGACAACTGAATCATCGCAGCCAGTGAGCCATCGACACTCGTGATGCGCGATGAGTGGCCTATGCCGCTGGTGCTCTCGAGCAGAATGGCGCTGCCGATCGCGAATCGGCGCGACTCGCCGTCTGAGACCACGACTTCCCACTCGCCACTCAACACAATGAACAAGGTGCGCGTTGACGAAGTGTGCCAATCGCTCGACCAACCGGCGGGCGCCTCCATAAACCTAACGTGGCTTGCATGCGTAATATCGGACAGATTCAAGGGCGGTGCTCCGGCGGTGTAATCCACCGGGGCGAAATCAATTTCGACGTCGTCGAAATGCGACTGGCCGGTCGAGTCAGAATACAGACGCGTGAAGGTAAACATGATTTCGGAAACTGCTGCGCACTCGCTGTATAATCCAACGCCACTTTAGAATCAACTTTTCGAGAACGGAGTTTCGCGGATGCCAAAGCCAAATCAAATCGATGTTCAGACAGGCGACAATCTGCTGCTGGTCGGCACAATGAAGGGTGGATTTATATTTCGTTCGGACTTGAACCGAACGAACTGGCAAGAAGCTGGTCCATATTTCCCCGGCCGCAGCGTTTACGCGTTTGATTATGACGGCCGCAACGGCCGGCAAAAACTCTGGGCGGCCGTCAATAGTTCTTACTGGGGATCGTTTCTAAGTTCGTCGAATGACTTTGGCAAGAGCTGGAGCGTTCCGGAAAGTTACAACATCAAGTTTCCCGAAGGCTCGGACGTGGCGCTCAAACAGATTTGGCAAATTGTGAACGATCCGCACGACGCCGACTCGCTTTACTGCGGCGTCGAACCCGCCGCGCTTTTCAAATCGACAGATGCGGGCGAGACCTGGTCACTGGAGCGCGGCTTGTTCGATCATCCGCATCGCACGCAGTGGCAGCCCGGCGGTGGCGGACTTTGCCTGCATACGATCATTCCCGATCCGTCGACTCGCGAGCGCATGTGGATTGCAATTTCAACCGGTGGCGTGTATCGCACTGACGATGGCGGAAAGAATTGGCAGCCGCGAAATAAAGGAATTTGCGCACGCTTCATGCCGCCCGAGAATCAGTATCCTGAATTTGGGCAATGCGTTCACAAAGTAGTAAGCCACCCGTCAAATCCAGAACGCATGTTCCTGCAACATCACTGGGGCGTCTATCGCAGCGATGACGCGGGCGACTCGTGGCAGGACATTGGTCGCGGCTTGCCGTCCGATTTTGGATTCGCGATGGAGATCGATCCCAACGATGCGAACCGCGTTTACATTATCCCGATCGAGTCTGATGAATTCCGTTGCACGCCGGAGGCGAAGCTGCGCGTTTATCGAACAGCAAACGGCGGCGAATCGTGGGACGCGCTGACCGGTGGTTTGCCGCAGGAGGACGCCTTGGAAACTATTCTTCGCGACAATCTGAAAGCGGACAGGAACAATCCCACCGGACTTTATTTCGGCACGCGCAGCGGCAAACTATTTGGCTCGACCAACGGGGGCGATTCGTGGACCATGATCCGCGAAGGTCTGCCGCCGATCACTTGCGTAAAGACGGCGACGATCAATTAAGAGTGTCAGAAGCCCGCGCGTCAGCGAGGGCTCGCTGCGTAAATGCGCCCTCCCTCACGGTCGGGCTTCTGACACGAGCAATCTTATCAAGCGGGCAA
>CBFHBI010000113.1:0-7273 GCA_965653755.1 uncultured Blastocatellia bacterium | reverse complement strand
CGGATCGGCCGCCTTTTTTTCCGTGTGAATAATCGTAAAGTCCAGGCTTGTTAGGTTCGCTATTCTGGTCTTGGGAATCTGTAACTCAAACAGACCGGGGGCCAGAAGGTTCGGACACGCCACTGGCCTACGTTGGAACTCGCAAACTGGCCACACCTTCGACTTGTCTTTGCAGCTAACTTCCTTGCCATTTGCGTCTTTGCATATCCCGCAAGGCACAGTAGCTTTTCCGTCTGTGCAGACTATCGGTACATCATTAACGAGGATATTGTCTTGTTCACTGAATTTACTGCCTGTCAGTTGCGCGCGATAAAAACTACCGCCGGAATCAAACAATTTCAGCGCGTCGATAGAGAGCACCGGTGCCGGCGAACTCTCCGAAAATATCGCGGGTTGCTTGTCGAGCTTCACCCAAATTGAGTTCTCTTCCGGCACGTCGCGATCGGCTGAGGGCAATTTGTGACGTAACTGCTCTTCTTTGCCATTATTGACGACCACGCAATTTTTTAGCTTCAGCTTGTATTCGGCATCCGAGCACTTATAGCTATCATTAATAACGATTCGGAGATCGTTAACTATACGTGCGCGGCCGGGAGTGACAAGAGAGATAGTCGGAGTGCCCTTAAAATTCGGAATATTGAATGAAAGGATTAGCAGCTTGCTGTTCACAAATTCAAAATCGCCAAGGGGAGCCGGATCAAATCCATTCTCTCTTCTTGGCACTGCCAGTTCAGATTGAGCGAGGCCGATTGAATGCCGGAGAGCTACACCGTTTACCAACACACCGATTTGCGGTGAGAAGTAATCACCACGAATATACACAGTGGCGCGATCGCCTGGCTTTACTGGCCGATAGTCAAGACCCGTCACCCAGAAATTATTCTGGGACGTGCTCGGTATCAGCATTTTAAAAGGTTCCCGCTCAACGCATTGCAAATCACCCCTGTTGGAAGTTGGCGCTGCCTCTTCAAACCGCGAAGGTGCGTAGCCAGTCCGCGAAAAATAGCATCCTCTAGCTTTTAGCGTAATGGCTGCCCAATCGTCTGGCACAACTAGGACCGCGTAGGTAGTCTGCAAACCTGGACTAATCCGTTCCATTCCCGGGCGTGGCCCAAAGGTCCACCCGAATTCGCGAGAACCCTTTCCAAACGCAGAGGCATAAACGTCCTGCTGAAGGAATTGTTGGTAGAGGCGTTGCTCGCGCTGGTAGTCCAAAGTGATTCCGACACCCGAAAGCCAGGTAAAAAGCCCCATCAAATTAAATTTTTTCTGTTTGTCCTGTATGTCGTTGACGTTAAGCGCACTCTGCCGGGGAATAAGATCGATTGCACGGACGTCATCGTCTGATGTGATTTCGCCGAAGGCTTCGCTAAAGACTTCCTTCTCCCTCAGGGGGCGTCCCGTCCCATGCTGATTGCATCTTCTGTAGAAGTCGGAGGGTAGAGTGCCGGTGAACGCCTCCCGTTGCTCTTGCTCGTACATCTCATTGCAGTCATTGTCCAATGGTGATGTCTCGTCTGTAGTCTGATCATCGTAATGTCCTTCAACACGCCACCACACCTGAGCGAGTTTACGATTGGATTTATCAGGCACCGTATAGAACGACTGAGGCAATTCCAGAAATACCAGTCGTTGATGAGGGCCGACCTCATCACGGAGCGATGTAAGTTGCTTCGCCAAGAGTTCATATTGAAGGTTGAGGTAATTATCTATTTTGGTCGACGCATTAAGTTTCGGCGACTGGTTCATTTCATTCTTGAAACCGTCGGTGGCCAGCAACGAATCAACAACATCGCTCGGCAATGGTGATGATTCAGCGGACGGCGGCGTTGGCGTCGCCAGAGATGTCGCGCTCGCAGGCAGATTACTTATCTCGGTAGTAATATTTGTAATCTCGTCCTTCAGCGCCGTCTGTTGCGCGGTCATCTGTTCAATTTCTGTATCTTTGACCTTTTTGTCAGCGTCGGTGCTGCTGCTGTCGGCGTTCATCTTTTCCCGATCAATCTTTAGTTGTGCCAACTGGAGATTAACGTCGTGCAATTGGACTTGACGCTGGTCGCGAAGTGCTAGTAGCTGATGTCGTCGATCCTGACTGAATTGTAGTTCCTTGGTAGCTTGAGAATTCTGAAAACCTGCTGCCTCATTGAAACCTACTCCGATGCCAAGCAAGGTATTTAGTGTTTGCAGTCGAGTGCCGTTGACCTCGTTGGGATCGAGATCCGCTGCTGCCAGATCTTTACTTTGAAGGCCCAGCGTCTGAGCGCGAAGACGAGCAAGTAGGTAGTGCGCTTGCTCCAACGACCAAATGTTAGGCTGTCCAAATGAAATGATAATCGGCTTCTGAGGCGGCGGGATCGCGACTACAGTCGTCAACCAACCGAAACTGACCGTCGCCGTTAATATGAGACACAAAGAGTATTTAATTTTCGCGATCATCATCGATTCTCCTTGTAAGTTCGTAGCTTTAGACTGACGGTTTGTCACGAATTCAAAATCCGCAGCGCTGCATTCACCATCGGCCGCAGTTCTTCATCTCGCAGGGTTGCGGACCTCAGGCTATGGCTGCCTGAAGTCGTGGCGAAGGCGGCGGCTTCGGCATTTAGGGTTGCTTTCACATTCTTCACCTTTTCTTCCAGGGCTTCGTTTGATTGCAATGCCTGTTCTTTTGCCGATTGGGCGGCGTCCGCGCGCTGGGTTTGGCGGTTAATTTCCTGGTTCAAGGTCTTCTCGTTTTGTTGTCCCGGAAGGCGGCCGAAGTAGTAGCCAATGATGACGAAGATAATCGGCTCGAGGCGCAGCACCATCTTCTCGTCCGCCAAAGGTTTCAGCAGGCCCGTAAGCGCTGCGCCATACAATGAAATGAAGACAAGGGTGAGGACCACCATAATCCAATTCTTCAGCGTGTCCGCCGTCGATGGTGGGTTCATGGGGTGAGTCGTTCCTGTTTTCATAATGTTCCCGTAAGTAAGCTATTTCGTTATAAAAAAATTGATTTGCAACAACTGCTGATAGTCGTATAATGCGCGCGTTTCACTTGAAGGCTGCCACGCTTGGTTTCGCCTGAACCGAGGCCCACGCCGCGCCGTTGACCTCTTCACTAACACACGCACCGGCAGACGAATGAAGCTATCAATCAGACGCTAACTTCGTTCTGGTGCAATCGCTGATTCGATCTAACTGGCTCAGCCCTTGGCCGCGCGCACGGCCGATTACGATGTCCTCCAACACCGATATCACCGCCCTGTTGGTTGATTGGAACAATGGCGATAAGTCCGCGATGGAGCGGCTTTTACCGTTGGTTGAGAAAGAGTTGCATCGCCTGGCACACGCGTATATGCGTCGTGAGGACCCCGATCACACGCTGCAAACGACTGCGCTCATCAACGAGACGTATCTGAGGTTGGTCGATCAGCGAAGGGTGCAGTGGCAGAATCGTGCCCATTTTTTCGGCATCGCCGCGCAGATTATGCGGCGCATCCTGCTTAATTACGCCCGCGATCAGCACCGTCTGAAACGGGGCGGCAAAGCGATTCACGTGTCACTCTCGGAAGCTTTGATCATGCCGGCGGAAAAAGATCGAGAGATTATCGCGCTGAATGACGCGTGAAATAGGTTAGAGGCGATCGATGAACGCAAGGCTAGAGTGGTTGAGTTGCGTTTCTTCGGGGGGCTAACAGTGGAAGAGGTTGCCGAAGTCCTGAAGGTTTCCTCGGTAACGGTGATGCGTGACTGGGCATTTGCTAAGGCCTGGCTGTCGCGCGAGATGGACAATGGCCAAGACTAGTCTGGCACATATTGAAGAAATCTTTCATGTGGCCATGAGCTACGACCCTGCCGAACGGCAGATGTATCTCGCGCGCGCGTGCGCCGGAGATGCCGATATCCGGCGCGAAGTGGAATCGCTGGTCGCCGCTTACGACAGCGGTAGTCTGCTCGATCAAAATGCCGTAACACTGGCCATGCGAGTCATTGGCACGCGCCCCGAGGACTCGATGGCGGGCCAGGAAGTTGGGGCCTATAAAATTCTCAGCCGGCTGGGCGAGGGCGGCATGGGCACCGTCTATCTGGCCGAGGATTCGCGACTGAATCGGAAGGTGGCCCTCAAATTTCTCTCCAGCGAATTCATTTCGGACGGTTGGGCCAAACGACAACTAAACAAGGAAGCCCAGGCAGTCGCGATGTTGGATCATCCCAACATCTGTGCGGTGTACGGCTTTGAAGAAATAGGCGAGCACAGCTTCATCGTGATGCAGTACGTCGAGGGAGAAACGCTCGCCGAATTGATTCGGCATAATGCGCTTACGAACAGTCAAATCGTGGCGCTGTCGCTGCAGATAGTCAGCGCCCTGGGCAGCGCCCACGCCCACGGCATCATTCATCGCGACATCAAGCCCAAGAACATCATGGTAACTCCCGCCAACCAGGTGAAAGTCCTCGATTTCGGATTGGCTAAGACAATGCAGGTCAACCTTGAAGATGCGACTGAAAGTATCAGCAATCTTTCGAGAGAGGGTTTGCTCGTTGGCACCTTGGCCTACATGTCACCCGAACAACTGCGCGGAGACAGACTCGACTACCGCAGCGATATTTTCAGTCTCGGCACCGTGCTCTATGAGATGGCCTGCGGCAAGAATCCCTATGCGCATAAGACAAACGCCGAGACCATCTCGGCCATCATGAGCGGCGAGCCCATGTCGCTGCGGCGGGTGTCAGATTATTGTCCGCGCGGCCTCGAACAAGTCGTGAATCGTTGCGTGCAGAAGGATCGGGCCGATCGTTATCAATCTGCGGCCGAGCTTCTGATCGACCTGCAAAATCTCCATAAAGGCTATGCATTAGCGTCGCAGACACATCCATATCTCAATTTGCGCAGTGCCATCGCAGCCGTGGCACTCTTTCTGCTAATCATAGTGGGCATTTTTATCTATTCTAATGCGAGCACCGTGCATACCATCGCTGTATTGCCCATCACCTGCGAAGGTATTCCCACAAGCCAATGCTTGGGTCCGCCGCTTACTGATGAGCTGGTGAATACACTGAAGCAGCGACGTGGACTTCGCGTCGCGCAATCGAAGGTAGCTGCTTCTCTGTTTGGCTCACAGGCAGCAACGCCACAAAAGATCGGACAGGACTTGAACGCCGACATCGTGATGTTGGGCCAGCTCACGGCCGGACCAAACGGGTCGATATTGACTATCCGGTTGGAAAAAGTAAGCGATGGTTCGCGAATCGCCGAGACCCCTAACCAAATTGTGACGGTCGAAAACCTGCCCTTGGTCGAGCAGTTGGTCGCGTTGCAGACCGTGGCCCAGCTTCACCTGCCGACAGCCGCTGAAGACAATCGATTGGCATCGGCCCTGGCGCTATCGCAAAATGTCAATCTGGACGCCAGACGACTCTACGCGCAAGGCTTGGCGTATTGGGAAAAACGCGACGGCGACAATATTCAGCTAGCGGTCGAGAGTTTCACTCGAGCGACCGACAAGGATCCGACATTCGCGAAAGCATGGGCGGGTCTCGCGGACTGCTACGCGCAAATGAATACCGTGATGTACGCGCAGTTGGCCAGCAAGGATTCGATCAACAAGGCCGAAATCGCCGTCCACAAGGCCCTTGAGCTTGAACCCGACCTCGCTGAGGGGCACGAAGCAAAAGCGACAGTTTTGATGAGAGGGGAGTGGGATTGGGACGGCGCTGAAACTGAATTCAAAAAAGCTATTGCGTTGTTTCCCGAGTACGCAGCAGCGCACATCGGCTATTCATCCCTGCTAGCTCATTCAGGCAGAATGGAAGAGGCCCTGGTCCAGAGCGAACTGGCGAAAAATATAGATCCATTTTCACAGGCAGCCGTAATGAACCACTGCCGCAATCTTTATTTCGCGCGGCGACTTGACGAAGCCGATGCCTGCCTGGGCGAGATTGAGAAGGAGCATCCGGACTACACCGGCGGAAAATATCAGCAAGGCGTCGTCTATCTCGCGGAAGGAAGAGTGCCGGATGCGACAGAAATTTTCGAACAGTTATACGCGAAAGACAAAGCGTTAGGCGGCGGCATGCTGGGTTACTGTTACGGTATCGCTAACCGTCGAGACAACGCGCAACGCGTCCTCAACGAAATGCTGGAGTTAAAACAGGAGCGAGAGGCGGAGCAGCGCAATCTGCCGCCTCAGGAATTGGCATTCGTTTATCTCGGTCTTAACGACCTGGACAACGGTTTCGCCATGCTTCAGAAATCTGCCGACGAGAAATATCCGCCGCTGCAAGGAATCTTTATGGGACCATTGTTGGACCGTTACAGGTCTGATCCACGTTTCATCAAATTAGCCAATCAAGTCAAGCTGCCTTTATATCCTGCCGACACGCCTGGCGTGGTTTCAACTTTGACCAAATGGCAGTAAGGCTGCGCCGAACATTCTCAGCTGAGGGCCGATTTTTGCGGTTCGGCGAGAGTAAATCTTCGATTATGCGCCGCAGTTCACCGGGGACGCTTCGTCTCAATTTTTCAACAGCGATCGGACGGTTGATTTCAAAAATCCGACCGGTCATCAGCAGATACATCATCGCACCAAGCGCATACAAATCGTCAGTCTTATTTGATGCAGTGTTTCGGTCGTGCCACTCCGGCGGGGTAAAACCCGGCGTGCCCCAACGCACAAAGTCTGGCTGATGACTGGAAGCAGCTCCCTCAAAATCGATCGGGACCAGTCGGCCGTCACGGGTAACGAGAATATTGTTTGGTTTGCAATCGCGCCAGATCCAGCCAGCCCGATGCATCTGCGACAAAAACGTCGCGAGCTGAAGCGAGTAATCGACCACTCGTATAATCGACAGCCGTCTTCGCATTCGACACAAAATCGCTTGCAACGTTTCGCAGTCGAGATGCTCCATTAGCAGGTAGTAATTTCCGCCTTGCTCAAACGACGAACGAACAGCAGGCAGTCTTACGCCGGCCGCTGTGAGGCGTGCCAGCACGCGCTCTTCATTTTTGATTCGCCATGCGCCATCTCTGCCATCCCAGGTGAGTTCGCCGTACCGTCGTCCCTCCTTTAATAAACAGAGTTGCGGCGTCGCACCGGTGAAATCGACGGCCTCGTAGACACCGCCTTTGCCCCGCTGGGACAGCGCGCGAAACACGCGAATCAACTCGCGCGGCAAGGAACGGCGTCCGCGGTAAAGAGGTTTATGCTTTTCAAAGGGGTCTGAAACCCAATCGGGTTTGGGCCGATCGCGTCGATCAGGAATGAGGTCACCGTTTGCCCCATAAGTCCCGAGC
>CBFHBI010000112.1:0-7287 GCA_965653755.1 uncultured Blastocatellia bacterium | reverse complement strand
AAGCAAACCCAAAGCGCGGCGCGAAGTTGTTCTTGTCAGCCGGAACCTTCGGCACAATCCGAGCACTGACTGGCAGCGCCGGGTTGAACAGCGGCTGTGGCCCACTCTCACGGGCGATCGTGAAGTTGGTCAAGCTATCAATCGGCTGACCCGTGTATTCGTAACGCACGCCCAGATTCAGTGTCAGGTTCGGACGAATCTTGTAGTCGTCCTGAACAAAGTAGTACTGGTCGTTTTCCGTGTAGGCTACGTTGGGATTGCCGAGTGCAATGCTAAAACCAGACGGTGCATTGTTAAAAATGCGCGCCTGTGCAGCTGCCAGAGTAGAAGCGCCGCCCACAATGGCATACGTGTAGTTGCCGTTGTAATTCGGCAGGAACGGAACGACCGCGGAAGTGTGCTTGTATTCGCCACCGAAAATGAAATTGTGGCGGCCGCGCGTCCAGGTTAAGTTATCGAGCACATCGTAAAGCTTGGTGTCGCGACCCTGCGGCAAGCCGCCGCCGAGACCGGTGATGCGGAGGGCGTTTCCAGTTAAAGTAACGCCGCGGACGCCGCTGATATTAAAACTCTCTACTTGCGCGGCATCAATCTGGCTGGGACTCGGAATGCAGCCTGGGGTGGTTGGATTACAGCCGCCGCCAAAGTCGACCGCAAGTCTGGTTCTAACGAAACGTACTTCGTTTACCATGTGGTTGCTGATCTGGCGCGTCCAACCGCCGCCAAGGTTCTTGGTGCCAAAGATCAAGTCGCCACTGAAGCCATTCGAGCCGACCAAGTCGTTCTGCTGATTGCCATCCTGAAAGATGTAGCGAGCGTTGACGCTGTCCTTATTCGACACCTTTACATCGAAACGGACACTGTAGTCGGTTTGTTTGTAGTTGAATGGCGCATCTCGTTCAATCAGGAAGCCATTAGTGCGAAGCGTCGTGGTGCCGTTGCTGAAGTCGATGAAGTCCTGATTGCAATTCGCGAATGGCTGGCCGGCTGCTTTGGCTAAAGTCGCGTTGCAATTCGAAAGATCCGAACGCGGTTTCACCGTTCCCGGTCCAATAACGCTGGCAGCCAGCTTCACATAATTCTGAATCACAGTGCTGGTGGGAAAAGCTGCCGCCAGGGCCGGAAGATCCGACGCGGCAACCGTCAAACCTGCCGAAAGGATTTGAGTAGTGGAGGGCTGTCTGATGCCTTGATAGGTAACAAAGAAAAAGGCGCGGTCTTTAAGAAAGTGACCGGCCTTGCCGCCCTCGCCAAAGTGCGGCGCGTAAATCGGACCGCCGACGGATCCGCCAAACGTGTTACTGAGAAAGCGGTTCGGATAGCAAGGCGGAGTAGTGCAAGACGCGCGCTCAATATTGTTCAGCGAATCGAGGTTACGCTCATCGAGGTGGTACTCAAACAGGCTGCCATGAAATTGATTGCCGCCCGACCTGGTGACGTAGTTAACGATCGAACCGAGGTTGCGGCCATACTGCGCGGAATAGTTGTTGGTGACGATCTGAACTTCCTGAACTCCTTCCGCGTTGCTGATGAAAAGATTAGGCCCAGCTACGCTCAAGTCATTGTTATCAGAACCGTCAATCTGAAAATTGTTTGAACGGCCGCGATTGCCATTTACCGACAGTCCGGTGCCGTTCGTGTTTGTGCCGCCGCCACTGTTTTGCGCGATGCCCGGGACGAGCAAAGCCAACGTGTCCAGACCAAAGCTGGCCGCGTTTGAGGGCAGCTCGACGACCTTTCGCGCATTGAAATTAGCCGAGATCATCGACTGGTCGCGCGACAGGATCGCTTCTTCTTCGCCGGTGACGGTTACGGTCTCGGTCGGCGAACCTACCTCGACGGAAATGTTGCCCAGGGAAGTATCGCCGAGCTTCACATCAATGTCGGTGACTGACTTCTTTTTGAAACCGCTGCTCTCGATACTGAGGGTGTATTTGCCAGGGATCAGCTGAGCGAAACCGAAAAGGCCTTCACTGTTTGTCGTGGTCGACGTTGTTAACGCCGTCGCCTGGCTCTTTGCTGTTACTGTGGCGTTGGGAACGGCAGCGCCGTTACTGTCAACTACGACGCCTTTGAGTGATCCGGTTGTGACTTGGGCCACCACCGAGGGACTCAAGGCGAAAACCAGGGCTGCTAGCGCCAAAACAAAACTAAATTTCGTCGCTAGCGCTCTATACTGAAAATTAATCATGGGTCCTCCTTGCGTTTAGTGTTTCCAATCTAGTTTTTTTCGTGTTCAGAAATATCCTAATTCAGTAAACCGATTAGGCGTTGCGCTTGCTCTGCATTCTCAGCTTGAGGCGCTTCCTGCAAGTACTGCGCAAGATACTGTCGGGCCAGGTTTCGCTCGCCCTTGTCCATGTAAAGCTGACCGAGGTAGAAGAGCGCACCCGCGTACTGACTTCCTCCAAGGCTGTAGGCTTTCTTCATCTCCGCCACGGCGTCGTCCAAAAGAGACAGCCCCATCAAAGCCATGCCGTGATATAACCGGGCTGCCGGCGATGTGGGCTGCATTGAGGTGGCGCGATCCAAAAGCATTCCCGCTTCAGCAAACTCATGCTTGCGAACAAGCACTATTCCCAAATTAATCGTGGGATTGAACGCCGACTTGTCGATATCGAGCGCGGCCCGAAGTTCTGTTTCGGCCTCATTGAATTTCTGCTGGTCCATCAACTGCGCACCCAGATTATTGCGCGCCATCAGATAAGCTGGATAAATACTTATCGCGTTTCTCAGGTGAGCAATAGCGTCGTCCGTCTTCCCGGCTTCAACCAACCGCGTCGCCAGTTCGAATTCTTTTCTCGCCTTGGCTGGCACCTGTTGGTTAAGCTCTCCCGACGAAACTGAACCGTTCATCAACTGCTTGGCTTCAGGCTTTTTCTCTTTAAGAATTACGGTCAACAAGACCGGCATGCCGCGAACAACTTCAACGCGCTGGACCGTAGTATCAAATCGATTCTGATCACCCTCGATCACCAATTGATAGGTTCCCGCACTCAAGTCCGCGAACTGGAATCTGCCGTCCGACTCTGTATAAATGCTGGCGTTTACACCACGTGAGGTTTCTAATCGAATACGGATAGCCGCCGCGAGAAAACTGCCGTCAGGCAGAACGACCTTTCCCGTGATGCTGCCACTCGTCGCGGTTGGCACGCCGGCAGCAGGCCGCTGGGCCTTGACGTTGAGGGCCAGCGTCAGTGTCAAAGCCACGACGATTAGGCAACTGTAAAATATACGAATGCGCGTCTGTTGCATCTGGAACGCCAGCAGCGATTCCCGTTTTGAGGATACAAGTTCCAAAGTCGTGCCGAAAATTGCAATGCGTGTGCCACCAAGTTATGTGGCAATTTATTGCCGACTTAAGGCGTTTGGCTTCGAAATTAGAAGGAAAAATCCGATTTTCTGGATTACGAGTTGGCGAAATTGAAATCGACGGTTTTGTTAAGGAGCTACCAGGCTTTGATAACTTCGAACTCAAATGACAATTCCTTGCCGCGGCAGATGGTGCTCAGGTAGAACTCCCAAAACTTGCGCGTGAAACGAAACGCGGGCCAACTCTGATCGAGGTTGACCAGCAGTTCCAACCCAATCGCGCGCCAAATATTTGCCAGCGAAACATAAGTGCGAACCGGCTGCAATCGCACGTCGGTGTAAAACGGAAAGAGTTGTCGATCCTCAACAAAGCAATTAAACGAATAACTGTTGAAATGATTTCGATGCGTAGGATCGGTGGGCCAGTCCGGATTTGAATAGTGCGGCGTGACAATCAAGATTCGTCCGCCTGGCTTTGTGACGCGATGCAGCTCAGACACAAAAGCCATCACGTCCGGCACGTGTTCTGCGACGTGGCGACAAACAACATAATCAAATTCGTCGTCTGCGAAAGGATACGGAATTGAAGCTAAATCATGAATAACGTCGGCGTGAGTTTTGGGATTGACGTCCATGCCGATCGCGCCCGGAGTTTTGTTCCAGCCACAACCGACGTCGAGGATCTTTTTCTGAGTTTGCGTATCAATCAAAGAGAGCGTTGACGGCTACTTTGAAACCAGCGACTACGTCAGATAAATCGAGAACCGCATGCTCGTCCATGATGGTTATATTGGAAACCGATCGGTAAGCTGTGACCGTCCGTTTGCGGGGATTAAGCACCAGCACTACCGACGAACCTGCCGCCAACCAAGCGAGCGCTTTCTCCTCAACCTCGGTATAAGTGTCGCTGGGTGAAATTACTTCGACCGCGAGATCGGGAGCACCGGGAAAATAACCTTGAACGTCTCCAATTGCTTCGCGTCGCTGCCGACTGACAAAGGCGCAGTCCGGCGCACGTACCGTGTCTGGATCTTTTTCGATCAGAAATCCGGTTTCGGCAGCATAGACATCGCCGAATTTGTTAGTTTCAACGTGCTGGCCCAATCGCCAAGCAAACTTCATCGCAACACGTCCGTGTACGTCGCCGGGTGGAGGTGACATTTTCTTCAGTTCTCCGCGAATCAGTTCATACCGGAAACCGTCGTCCGGCATGTTGAGTAATTCTGTTGCGGTTACGAATTGAACTACGGCTGACATTGAATGCACCTGAATCTGGATTGAATCATACCACGGTTTGAACACGGGCTGGCCCGTCTCTTAACCACAGAGAGAAACCCTGGAAATCGAATGCGTGCACGGGCACGGGAAACTCCGCCTGCAATTCGTCGAAGCGCATCCCGTCCAGCATCACGGGCTCGTCACTCTTGAGCGAGACGCGCGGGATGATTGCAAAGTCGCCCGACACTTCATTCACCGCGGCGAGAAAGTCGCGACCGGTCAACAACCCCGCGACGCTGACGTCCCCGCCAAAGTATTCGTTGCTCACACCCACGACTTTCAACTGAGTGTGGAATCGCTCATTCAATCGTTCGATCATTTTGCGAAGCACCGGCGCGAACAGCGTGCCCGTCATAATAGTTCCGTGAACTGATCCCGTCCGTGTGCTGCGCGTCCCGTTTCGATCCAATTTGCGCATCAGCGATCCAAACTGGTCGGTGAAGGTGCGCACCATGCCAACGCCGTCTTCGATCTGCGGACAGTCGCCATAATGTTTCCGCGATGGCACATCTTGTCCGGCCTTCAAATAGATTTCATCACCCAGATAAGCGAACCGACTTCCGAATTTCGTCTTCAGATCGCGTTGGATTCTCGATACGTCTTTGATGGTGCGTGCACAAAAATCCGTCGTAACCGGCGTCAAGCGCGGATCATTCAAATAGCGCGTTAACCCGAGCGGCACGATCGCCACGCTGCGCACGTGCGGATGCAACTTTGCCAGATCGTAAATCGTGCGCCTCAGGATTTCACCGTCATTAATTTTTGGACACAGGACGACTTGCGCGTGAATCTCGATACCGGCGTCGATCATCCGCTGTATCTTGTCACTGATGTCTGCGCGTTTCTTATCGATGCCGAGCAGATAGGCACGCACGTCGAGGTCGGTTGCGTGCACTGAGACGTATTGCGGCGACAAACGCTGCTCGATTACCCGGCGCATTTCATCTTCGCTGATCGAAGTGAGCGTCGTGTAGTTGCCGTACAGAAACGATAGCCGCACGTCTTCGTCTCGCACAAATAACGATGGCCGCGCAGTTTCGGGATTGCCTTTACAGAAACAGAAAAGGCATTCGTTCGCGCATTGACGCGGCACGATTTGCTCGAACGTCAAACCGAAGTCTTCGCCTTCGTCGCGCTCGATGTTCAACTCCCAATCTTCGCCCGTGTGCTTGCGCACATCGACGACCAGATCGGTTTCGCCCGAAGATTGAAAACGAAAATCCAGATAATCACGGACGAGGTGACCGTTGACGCGGATGATTCGGTCGCCCGGCTCGAGTTCGAGTTCAGCTCCAATCGATCCCGCGACGACATCAGTGATCGTCACGCCGCGACGGCGAATCTGCTTTACTGCTGGAGTGACTGCGAATTCGTACATGGACTGCTATTGATAAGAAATCGTTTTCAAACGCAATCCGAAAGTATAGCAAAGCACGTTGGCTTTGTTGATTTGTGTGGCCACAGCTGGGAGCCCGCGCGTCTTTGACAACAATGAAGTCGCCGCATACTCTCGTGCTTACCCGCCGTTTCTCGACATATGACAAAGCCACAGAGATGTGTCCTGCTGGTCGAAGACGATCGTTCTGTGCGACGTTATTTGGAAGTAACGCTGGAACGAGCGGGATATAAGGTGATCACGGCTGAGGATGGATTGGCAGGAATGAAGTGCGCGCTGACCACAAAGGTCGATGTGGTATTGACCGATGCGGTGATGCCGCAAATGAATGGACGGGAACTGGCTCGGTTCCTCAGAAACAATCCTAAACTTGCAAAGCTGCCGATCGTTCTGCTCACCGGCCAGGAAAACAACCGCGAGTCGAAGGCCGACAAGAATCTCATCGACGCCTTCCTCTATAAACCCGTGAAAGCTGAAGATTTGAAGAAGTGCCTCGCGAGACTGATGATCTCGGAAACCGAGGCGTGAGTCCGAGAACTTTCGGATGTCCGAATACAAGATCACGCAGAGTGAACATGAGCGAAATCACATTGAGCAAAGTCAAACTTTCCAACCGCGCGGTTGAGGCGCCGGCTTCTCCGATTCGCCGGCTTACGCCTTATGCCGATCTCGCCAAAGCGCGCGGCATCAAGGTCTATCATCTGAACATCGGCCAACCGGATATCGAAACGCCGACGGAGATGATGAACGGATATCGCGAAGCAGATATCAAGGTGCTGGCTTATGGACCATCGCAGGGCTTGAAGGAGTACATCGACGCGCTGGTTGAGTACTATCGCGGCGTCGGCATCAACGTGCGAGTCCAGGATGTTCTGATTACCACCGGCGGCAGCGAGGCGATTTCGTTTGCGCTGAACGCAGTGGCCGACGTCGATGATGAAGTCATCGTGCCCGAGCCGTTCTATACAAACTATGCGGGCTTCGCGGCCACCGCCTGTGTCAATCTTGTGCCGGTAACCTGTCTGGCCGAAACTGGTTTTGCTCTGCCTGACAGACGTGAATTCGAACGCGCGATCACAAGCAGAACCAGAGCAATCATCTACTCCAACCCCGGCAATCCGACCGGCGCAGTTTACACGCGGACGGAACTCGAGATGCTCGCAAGTTTGTGTGCCGAGCACGGCCTCTACCTCATCGGGGACGAGGCGTATCGTGAGTTCATCTACGACGAAGGGACCGAGCACACCAGCGTTCTCAATCTCTCCGGAATCGAAGATCGCGCGATACTCGTGGACAGCGTG
>CBFHBI010000111.1:0-7291 GCA_965653755.1 uncultured Blastocatellia bacterium | reverse complement strand
GAATTGCTACGACGAGGTAATGACTTTGGTCAGCGATTCCGTTGATTTCGGCGCTAGCATCGGTTAGGCTGCTCCCTCTTTCCCCAAAAAATTCCTGACCATCCAATTGATCTCCGGAGTGTGTTTGCACACTTCTGATTTTCCATTTTTGAGGAGACGAAAAATGAATTTCCGAAACCGCTCTTTGATTTTAGTTTGTGGCTTGACGGCGTCTTTCGCGTTCACGGCGAGCACCGGCGCGCAAATCGTAAAAAACCAGACGCCAAATCCCGTAACAACTTACAAGTCGGTTCCCAGCGGCGCAAAGATGAAGTTCCAGGGAGTCGTCATCGAGCGCAACGCCGACACCTTCACCATTCGCGATCGCACGCGCACTGATTACCAGGTGCGCATCACAGACGATACGAGTATCAAGACGAATGGCGGGTTCCTGCACGGCGGCAAGAAATATCCGGTGACCGATCTGATACGCGGCTTGATCGTCGAAGTTGAAGGACGCGGCGATGCGCAAGGCGAAATCGTCGCCGACAAGATTCGCTTTAACGAATCGGACATGCGCGCGGCCGTTACTTCCGACACCCGCGTAACACCCGTGGAAGAGAACCAAAAGAAGATGGCCGGGCAGATGGATGAGCTGTACGCGGTTGCGCAGGAAGCGCGGCAACAGGTGGCCCAGGTCAACGAACGCGTGTCGTCGCTCGACGATTACGACGTGCAGGAAAGCATCGCGGTCACGTTTCGCGTCAACAGTGCCGTCCTATCGCCTGAAGCGAAGCGGCAGTTGGATGAATTTGCGACCAAGGCGCTTGCGTCCAGCGGCTACATGATTGAAGTGTCGGGTCACACAGATTCAACCGGCAGCGTCGAGAAGAACATGCGGTTGAGCAGAGATCGCGCCGAATCAGTGGTCGAATATTTGACCATCGCGCACAAAATTCCCGCGCGCCGCTTCATCACGCCGATGGGCTATGGGAAATCGGAAGCCGTTGCTGACAATTCGACGGTTGCCGGTCGCGCGCAGAATCGACGCGTCGAAGTCAAAATTCTGGCGAATCGTGGATTGCGCGGGAACTCGGCCAAGACGTCCAGCGCGCGACCGTAAGTCGTCTTTAGTCGGTGGGTCTTTCAAAATCACCCGAGGTCGGCAGCGTGATCGCCTGCCTCGCCGCAGAGCGGCGAAATGTTTATAGAGGAGAAATGCCCGCAGGTCTTTTTTCCCTCGAGTAAAATGCAGAGCATTTTGCTCAAGGGAAGAGCGGCGCGCCAAGATCGCGCTCGAAACTATAAACATTTCCGCCTACGGCGCGTTCGCCATTGCGCGGGCACCCATCGCATTTGTTGGTTCAAGAGCGCCCCGCTAAGCTCCCCGCCAAAGCAATTCACTTGTTAAGAGTTGTAAAGTTATAGCCTCAACCACAGTCAAGGAAACCTCGGCGTTTGCGTGATCGTACTCACGAGGCGATAATTCGTTTTCCCGACATCACGGCATTCCAGGAATGAGTCTCGTCGATCATGAGGTTATTTTCTCTTAAGGTTGCTCTCGCAGCGGCTCTGCTTGTTCTCACATTCACCGGTTGTACGAACAAAGCAGCTCCGTCGGGCTTCGAGCGTCCGCCGGCGCCGGTGACGGTCGCCGAAGCGTCTATGCAGGATGTTCCGGTTTATCTCGACGCTATCGGCAAGACGGTGGCGCGTGAAACCGTCGCGATTCAGCCGCAGGTCTCCGGGCGTATCTTAAAAATTCATTTCACCGACGGCGCGAACGTGAGAAAAGGCGACCTGCTTTTCACCATCGATCCGGCGCCATTCGAAGCCGCCGTTAGTCAGGCCCAGGCCCAGGTGACGAAAGACGTGGCGATAAAGAAGCAAGCGGAGGCGAACCTCAATCGCGATGTCGCAGTCGATAAATGGAACGCGCTGCAAGTCAAGAGATATTCGCAGCTTGTTTCTCAAGGCGTCGTCCCCCGTGAACAATATGAACAATTAGCGGCGACGTCGGATTCATCGAAAGCTACCGTCGAAGCCGACCGCGCCGCCGTGCACAGCGCCGATGAATCGATCAAAGCGGACAACGCGGCGGTCGATCGCGCGAAAGTTGAACTCAGTTACTGCTACATCAAATCGCCAATCGACGGGCGCGCGGGCCAACGTCTTGTCGATGTCGGTAACGTCGTCAATCCCGGCGGCTCGGGAGGGAACAACAACGGCTCCAACGCGAGCCCGCCGAGCAATGCTCTGCTGGTGATTGAGCGTCTCGATCCGATCTACGCAGACTTCACCATCTCGCAGAACGATTTGAGTAAAGTTCAGGAGCAGATGCACGCAGGCACTTTGAAGACTGAAGTGCGTCTGCCTGATGCGACCGATCCTGTTGCCGGACAACTGACGTTTCTTGATAATTCCGTGCAGAACCAAACCGGCCAGGTGAATTTGCGAGCGACGGTTCCGAATTCTGATCGACGATTTTGGCCGGGCCGATTTGTGAATATTCGTCTGGTCCTGAACACGATTCGCGGCGCCGTGTTGGTGCCTGCGACCGCGCCGCAAATGTCTGCGAAGGGATCGTACGTTTATGTCGTGAAGCAGGACTCGACTGTCGACAAGCGTGAAGTCACGTTGGGCCAGCGTCACGGTGACGACGTCGTGATCGAAAACGGCGTGCAGCCCGGCGAACGCGTGGTCACCAACGGTCAGGTCGGCGTCACGCCCGGCGGCAAAGTGCGTATCGAAACTCCGGCGAACAATCAGGCTAACAACGGGGCCAAGTAATGAACCTCTCCGAACCATTCATTCGGCGCCCCGTCATGACTGCGGTGCTGACTCTGTCGGTGATCCTCTTCGGCGGTCTCGCTTACTGGCAGCTTCCCGTCAACGATCTTCCCGCAGTTGATTATCCGGTAATTCAAGTCACCTGCGTTTATCCCGGAGCGAGTCCGGACACGATCGCCAACAATATTGCCACGCCGCTCGAGCGCCAGTTCATGCAGATTAACGGCCTCGAAGTAGTCACTTCGAAGAGCAGCCAGGGCGTGGCCACGTTCACTCTGCAGTTCGCGCTCGATAAGAACATCGATGCCGCCGCGACTGACGTGCAGACGGCGATCTCCCAAGCCTCGGGCGCGCTGCCATCCGATCTACCGGCGCCGCCGACTTATTCGAAAAGCAATCCGAACGATCAGCCGATCATGTACATCGCGCTCACCAGCGATTCGGTGACGCCGGGCCAACTGTACGATTACGCCAGTACGCAGGTGGGCCAACGCATCAGCATTCTGCCGGGCGTCTCACGCGTAAACGTTTTCGGAACAAAATCGGCAATTCGGATTAAAGCCAATCCCGACGCGATGTGGGCGCGGGGGATTTCGATCGATGATCTGAGCAACGCAATTCGCCAGGGCACGAGCTACACCGGCGCAGGCCAGCTCGACAGCAGCTCCGGGACCGCGATTCTGCGGCCGCAGGGCCAACTTGAAACCGCCGATCAATACAGCAACTTGATTGTCGGTGGCACCGGCAACGCGCCCGTTTATTTGCGGGACGTCGCTACCGTGAAAGATTCGGTGCAGGATGAGCGCGTCAACATGCGCTTCTGGGTGCGCGGCTTCGAGATACCTTCCGCCACCAATATCGTCGCCGTCAATCGTCGCGCCGGTGCGAATGTCGTCGAAGTCTCGAAGAGCATTCACGAAATCCTGCCGCAGATCAGCGCTGAATTGCCCGGCTCGATTCGCGTGACTCCGATCTACGATCGATCATTGAACATCGTCCACTCGGTCATCGACGTGGAGACGACGCTCGTCATCGCGTTCATCCTCGTCGTCATCGTCATCTTCGCTTTTCTCGGCCGCGCCACCGACACGTTGATTCCGGTCGTGGCGCTGCCGCTGTCGCTGCTGATTACCTTCGTGGCGATGCGTATGCTCGGCTACAGCCTCGACAATCTGTCGCTAATGGCTTTGACGCTGGCAATTGGATTTCTAGTAGATGACGCAATCGTGTTTTTAGAAAACACCGTGCGCCGCATGGAGCACGGCGAGCAGCCCTTCGAAGCAGCCATCAACAGCGCCAAAGAGATCAGCTTCACAATCATGTCGATGACGATCTCGCTGGCCGCAGTGTTCATTCCGCTCGTATTCATGACGGGTTTGGTCGGCCGCATTTTCCGCGAGTTCGCCGTCACGATCGTGATCGCGATCTTCGCTTCAGGTTTGGTTTCGTTGACGCTGACGCCGTTGATGTGCGCGCGCCTTTTGAAAGCACGTGGACAAGGCGCGAAGAAAAATTGGGTCGAGCGCGTCATCGGCGGCATCGAACATCGCGTGCTGCGCGTTTATGGCGGTTCGCTCTGGTGGTTCCTGCGCCATCGCTGGGTGTCGGCGGTAATCTGGGTGATCTGTCTGGCGGGCACGATTGTCCTGTTCATGATCGTGCCGAAGGCGTTTCTGCCTCTCGGAGACAGTAGCGTGATTTTCGGTGCGTTCATCGCCAAGGAGGGATCGTCACCGGCACAGATGCATGCGTTGCAGGATCGAGTCGATCAAACACTGCATGAAGATCCTAACGTGATCACTGATTTCACCATGACGGGTGCGACTGGGTTTTTGTCAGCGAACCAGGGAATTACTTTCACGTTCGTTCGTCCACCGGAACAGCGGCCGCCGATTCAAGCCGTCGCAGGTCAGATGATGGGCAAACTCAATCAGATTCCCGGCGTGTTTACTTTTCTGCAGCCGTTTCCGGTCTTGCAGATCAGCACTAGCGCGACCCCGCAAACCCAGGGACAGTACGCGTACGCGGTATCGGGTGTGAACGGTCCGGAAGTTTACGACGTCGGACAGAAGCTGTTGGCGAAGATGATGCAGTATCCCGGCTTTCAGTCGGTGTCGTCGGACTATTTCAGCAACACTCCAAACCTCGACGTGGAATTGCGCCGCGATCAGGCCAAGACCTACGGAGTCTCCGAGACGCGCATTCTCTCGTTGCTGCGCAATGCGTATTCGCAAAACTATGTTTACCTGGTGAAGAAGCCGCAGGATCAATATCAGGTGATTCTGGAAATGGAAGACGAGGCGCGCGCGAATCCGGAAGATCTTTCGAAACTCTACATTCGCTCCGACAACGGACAACGGCTGGTGCCGCTGGGCGAATTGGTCACTTGGAAGAAGACTCTGGGGCTGCAAGCTGTCAACCATCTGAATCAATTCACCAGCATGACGCTCTTCTTCAATCTAAAACCGGGTGTCGCGCTGGGCAGCGCCACAGATTACATTCAAAAGTCTGCGGCCCAAATCGTGCCATCGACTTTGCGCGGCGAACTCCAAGGTGAAGCGCAAACCTTCAGCAACACGGTCACCAGCATGACGATCCTGATGGGCCTCGCGGTATTTGTCATGTATGTGATTCTGGCGATTCTCTACGAGAGTTACGTGCATCCGCTGACGGTCTTGTCAACTTTGCCGACGGCTCTGGTGGGCGGTCTGCTGACACTTTTCCTGTTTGGCCAGGAGGCTTCGCTTTACGCCTTTGTCGGCATGTTCATGTTGATGGGCATTGTGAAAAAGAACGGCATCATGATTGTTGATTTTGCGCGCGCGCGCGTCGATGCCGGCGAGGCGGCTGACAAAGCCATTCACGATGCCAGCATGGATCGCTTCCGCCCTATCTTGATGACTACACTTGCGGCCGTCTTCGGCGCCTTGCCGATCGCTCTAGGCTACGGCGCCGACGGCTCTTCGCGCCGGCCGCTGGGCTTGGTTGTGGTGGGCGGGCTGGTGGTTTCGCAATTCATCACCCTCTTTATCACGCCAGTGATTTATCTTTATCTCGAGCGCTTCCAGGAAGGTGTGCTCGATCGCAGCAAGTTCTTTGGATCGAGACATCATGAAGTGCGACCAATGTCTGAGACTCATGATGAGGCCGAACCGTTACCCGAGCAGTAAGTAGTTTCATCAAGCGAATTTGTGAAGTCCAAATCAGCTTCAAGCAAGAGAGAAGGCGAGGAAACGAATGTCCTCGCCTTTCCTTTTCACTACGGTGACGAATTTTTAGGTCTTGGCCTGAGTTAGGGTAATCGAACTGCCGCGGAGTGCTTTCGCACGATCGACCAGCCACGCGCCAATCAACCACGCCGCACAAACGCCGATCATCACCACCGAAAACCACTGACCGTACAGACCTTCGGGCGAGAATTTCTCAGTGGCGGCGTGCAACGCTTCGCTGTTTGGCAGCACACCCGCTTCCGCGTATTCGTGGAAGGTGTAAATCGCGACCTGGGCCATGAAGAGCAAAAGGAAAATTCCCGTCACCTGAAAGAACCGCTTAACGTTGATCAAATGGCCGAAGCGGCCCCAGGCCCAAGCCATGCTGGCGGCGGCAACGAGTCCCAGCAACGCTCCCCAAACCAGCCGCGGTGTGCGCACCTGCAAAAGCATCAACGCCGTCTCCATCCCTTCGCGGCTGATGGTTAGAGCAGTGAACAAAAATATTCCGAGAAAGGCCAGCGCGCTGGTGCGCTGATGTGAAACTTCGCTGAGCCGCGCTTCCAT
Source organism: uncultured Blastocatellia bacterium (assembly GCA_965653755.1). Taxonomy (GTDB): domain Bacteria; phylum Acidobacteriota; class Blastocatellia; order Pyrinomonadales; family Pyrinomonadaceae; genus UBA11740. The sequence goes on along the minus strand of CBFHBI010000111.1, from coordinate 746 downwards.
CTTTTGTTTCAGTTGCGACCCAGTGCGCCACATGTAAACCACCAACGACGCCACCATCACAATCGCGATCGAGCCGAGCACGGCTTCGCGCAACGATTCATTGCCGAGGAACCCCGCGATACGAGGACCTAACCATCTCTCGACTGAGTCGCTATTGCCGGTCTGCATCTGAAAGAGCAGGTAACCGAGTCCGCCGCTGACTCCGAGTGCCGCGACGATGGCCGCATACACTGCTGAAGTTAGCTGCCGCTGACCCGAGCGGCGCAGGTAAGAGAAAATGACCGCGACGAGTAGAAAGGATTCGAAGCCCTCGCGCAAAACGATGATGAATGATTGCAGCATGCGAAATAAAGGCAGCGCGATGGCCACCGAAAACCAGTATCCCGAAATTGAAAATGATTGTCAATATCGGAAACCGGGAAGGTGCGAGTATGAAAGGCCGGGGCTTTCTGTAGGCGAATCGCCTAATTTTTATCGAGAACTTGCCGGAACGACGATCAAATCGGCGCGGACCGGGCCGAGATCGGTCACCGCGGTAATGCGCAATGGCAGATGGCGCGCGTCGTCGCCCACCCAAATTCGAATTTGCAGACGGTCGGGCTGCGGATCGTCTGTGGTGAGCTTTAACATGATCGCCGCGATTTTTTGACCGTTCAAATCAATCGTCTCTCTTTGAATTGAGTTCACAATCAGGACGGATGGATGATTAATCGCCATCACCGAGACGGAATAATTCTTCCTGGGAG
>CBFHBI010000110.1:0-7298 GCA_965653755.1 uncultured Blastocatellia bacterium | reverse complement strand
GACGACCTGATTCATCTGGCTCACGACTTTCTCGGTCGCGAGGTCGAAATCATTCGGCTGCGTTCCAAGATCGCCAGCGAAGCGCAGACCGAGATGGACAAGGCGCAACGCGACTACGTCCTGCGTCAGCAGATGAAGGCGATTCAGAAGGAACTCGGCGAAGACGAAACCGGCGAGAAAGCGGAAGCCGAACAGTTGCGCGAGCGTCTGGCGAAGACCGATTTGCCGGACGAAGTCCGCAAGGAAGCCGAGCGTGAATTGGGCCGGATGGAAAAGCTGCCGGCGATGGCGCCCGATTATCACGTCATTCGCACTTATCTCGATTTCATTCTCGAGTTGCCGTGGAAAAAATCTTCCGAAGATCGCCTCGACTTGAACGAAGCGCAGAAAGTGCTCGACGAAGATCACTACGACATCCAGGATGTGAAGGAACGCATTCTCGAGTTTCTGGCGGTCATCAAGCTGCGGCCCGATGCGAAGAGTCCAATTCTTTGTTTCGTCGGCGCGCCCGGCGTCGGCAAGACCTCGCTGGGCCGATCGATTGCGCGCGCGATGGGCCGCCACTTTGAGCGGTTGAGTCTCGGCGGCGTGCGCGACGAAGCCGAACTGCGCGGCCATCGACGCACTTACGTCGGCGCCATGCCCGGCCGCGTGATTCAATCGATTCGCCGCGCGGGCGTCAACAATCCGGTGATGATGCTCGACGAGATCGACAAACTGGGCGCGGATTATCGCGGCGATCCGGCGGCGGCCCTCCTCGAAATTCTGGATCCGGAACAGAACAACACTTTCACGGATCATTATCTCGATCTGCCGTTCGATCTTTCGCGCGTGTTCTTTATCGCGACCGCGAACCAACTTGGGCCGATCCCGCCGCCGTTGCGCGATCGCATGGAAGTGATCCAACTGGCAGGCTACAGCGATCGCGAGAAGCTGGAGATCGCGAAACGATATGTGGTGCCGCGGCAGATTCGCGAGAATGGCTTGACGTCTGAGCAGCTTGAGATCGCTGATAGCGCGATCGCTTTGATAGCGGCGCGGTACACGCGCGAAGCCGGCGTGCGTCAACTCGAGCGCAACATCGGCCGCGTCGGGCGCAAGGTCGCGCTGAAGATTGCGCAGGGCGAGACGCAAAAGGTCACGGTCGATGCGGACGCGATCAAAGAATATCTCGGCGCGCCTCGTTTCTATCCTGAAGAAGCGCGCAAAGAATTACCGGCCGGAGTTGCCACGGGAATGGCCTGGACCGAAATGGGCGGCGAGATTCTGTTCATCGAAGCGAACCTGCTGCCGGGCGGACACGGCTTTACAATCACCGGACAACTCGGCGAAGTAATGCAGGAGTCGGCGCGCGCAGCGCAGTCTTATCTGTGGTCGCACGCGCAGGACTTTGGCATCGATCCGGCGATGTTCAAAAATTACGGCGTGCATCTGCACGTGCCGGCCGGAGCGATTCCGAAAGATGGGCCAAGCGCCGGGGTCACGATCACGGCGGCGCTCGCGTCGCTTTACACCGGACGGCGCGTGCGGCCCGACACCTCGATGACTGGCGAGATAACGCTGTCAGGTCTGGTGTTTCCGGTCGGTGGTATCAAAGAAAAAGTTTTGGCCGCTCATCGCGCCGGCATTCGGCGCATCATCCTGCCCGCGCGCAACGAAGCCGACCTCGAAGATATTCCGGAGGACGTGCGCAAGGAACTCAATCTGAAATTAGTGACGCGCATCAACGAGGTGGTCGAGGCCGCGCTGGAGAACGTGGTAGCTAATCCGCCGCCGCCTCTGCCAGCGGAACTCACTCACCGTCGTCCGCCTGAGCCGGACGCTTCCGGCGAACCGCTCATCGCCAAAGAGCGTTGAGTCTCACGGCCGCGGGAACCTCGATCGATTTCCGCCGGGCAGCATCCGAAAAGATCCACGATTCAATGAATAGGTCGTCGCATAGTCGCCGCCATAAGGTGACTTCCACGGCACTTGCGCGGGCACGAAAGGGTCTGGACTCGGAGCGGGTTCGAGAACCCCACCTCCACGCGACCAGCCGCGGCGGGCTGTAGCGCCGAATTTATCGACGCCATCTCGGTGGGCAGCCCAGACGTCGAAGCTGTCACGGCTGTCTCGGTCAAGTGATCCAACGATGCGGCTCTCGCCGTGTGTGCGAATTCGCTTCGCGGCGCCGACGCTGCCACTTGGGCCAATGACTGAGCCCGAGTAAACCGACATCTCCGATTCACCGGCGGCGAACACATTCAAGCGATAATAGCCCGACGAGATAATCGCATATACCGAATCGCTGGTCGATAACTTCAATGTATTCTTGTCGGCGTGCTTGTCACTGGTTTGAAGAACCTGAAGCGCGACGGATCCTCGACTAAGGCTGACGGATACGTTTCCGTCGCTGTCCAGTGAATATTTGATGTCGCTATTACCGTCCAGAAAAAGATCGACGTCGGGGTAAGGATGAATCGCCGCGCGGGCATGCGGCGCGCTGCGCACGCGATCGCCGTCGGCTAGTTCCACGCCGGACTTCAACTCGTGCCAGTCTTCTTTGCCGGTCTTGAGCGACACGCCGTTTTCGACAAAGCCGGTGATGCTGCTGCGTGCAGAAACAACGCGCGCGCTGTTGGTCGGTTCTGCTTGCTTATCGCGAGGTATTTCGAGATAGCCGACGTGCTGCATCTTTTTATACCAGTCGCTTTGTTTGAGAGATTTGTTTGCCTGGACCAACGCCGCTGACCGAGCGCGATTCCACGAGTCGAATGCATCCTCGCCATTTCGCGAGCCGGAATGGACGTCAATTGCGCCCGCCATCACCGAGGCGATGTTTCCGTCAGTTAGTGTGCGGCCGGCGATCGCCACCGAGCCTTTTAGGACCCGCACACTCGAGGCACCGTTCGCAGCTACATCGAAACGATAGGCGCCGCTCTTAAGCACGGCGTATTCGCCCGACGGCGTGATCACATCAACTACGTTGAATAGACGACTCATGGTTTCCTGCACCCGCGCAGACAGCGCAAATCCCAGTTCGGGTTCGATGAGCATCTCGACGACTGCAGAACCTTTGAGAATCTCAATTTTCAGATTGTCTGCGGTGAGGTCCAAAAGGCGCGCAGTTGTGTGCTCGGCGAAGCGCACGTAGTAGCCGGGGATCAGCACTATCTCGGCGCGGCCGTCTTCCAGTTCGATCGTATCGCCATTGCTCAGCGGCTGTTTCCCGTGCTCGTTAACCGGCTTAGCGCAGAGACAACGACCATTGCCTTCGACGAAGTTTACAAACCCGCCGTCAGCTTCAAAGCCGGATACGGCAATCGAAACTTCACGTTGCGCGGCCGCGGGGGTGGATTGGACCGCGACAATTGCGATGCAGAGAACAATCGCCCACCCCATTTTCGGGAATCCGGTCATGCAGGGCGTCTTTCTATTTGGCGTCTGGCGAAACTGCGTTCACGTTTCCGTTTAGAAATCGATCGAACCAGTAGAGTTGCCAGTTCAAACTTTCTACCAGATGTTTTGGTTCGCCGGTGCGGGTGAGATTGTGATTTTCGCGCGGGAAGAAAACGATCTCGGTAGTCACGCCGAAATGTTTGAGCGCGCGAAACCACTGTTCGCCCTGCTCGATCGGCACGCGATAGTCGTTGTCTGAGTGCAGAATGAGGGTCGGCGTCTTGATCTTGTCAGCGTATTTCAAAGGCGAGCGATCCCAATACAGATCGAACTTCTGAAAGATGTCGCCGTTAAAGTCCGGCGTGTGTCCGTACGCGCCATCGCGCGTGCCATCATCGGAAATGAAATTCGAGACGCTGCGCAAAGTGACGGCCGCTTTGAATCGATCGGTATGGCCCAGGATCCAATTGGTCATAAAACCGCCATAACTGCCGCCGGTGACGCCCATGCGATCCTGATCGATCCAGGGATATTTTTTCAGCGCGGCATCGAGCCCGTTCATGATATCGACGTAGTCCTTGCCGCCCCACTCGCCGACGATGCCGCGTTCGAACTTCTGTCCATACCCCGTCGAGCCGCGCGGATTTGTGAACAGCACGGCGTAACCCTTGGCGGCGTACACCTGAAACTCGTGATACCAATCCACGCCGTACTGACCCGCCGGTCCACCGTGTATGCTGAGGACCAGCGGATACTTTTTGCCTTCCTGCCAATCGATCGGCTTCACGAGGTAGCCGTCGATGTCCCACGCGTCCGGGCCTTTGTAGGTGAATCGCTCGACGCCGGCTAGTTTCAGTTGCTTCCAAAGCGTTTCGTTTAGATTCGTTAGCTTGCGTTCGTTCTTGCCGTCGAGATCGCTGACGTAAAGATCGTCGAGATGTTTGAAGTCATTGGCGAGGTAAACCATTTTGCCGCGCGCGAAGTCGAAGTCAACGCCGTGCACCCCGCGCGGCCCGGATGTCACTTGCGTCACCGTCTTGTTTGAAACATCGACGCGAAATAGGTGGTTCTCGCCTTTCACTCCGGTCTCGAAATAGATCGACTTGCCGTCGTCGGACCATTCGAGTTGACCCGGAATCAAGTCGAGTCCGTTTGCGGCCAGTGTCGAAGCTGCGCCGCCGGTTGCCGGCGCCAGCCAAATCTTCGGATGGTCGCGCTCGTGAACTTCACCGGCGAAGGCGATGGTCTTTCCGTCGGGCGACCAGCGCGGCTGATTGTCGGCTTCTTCGTGATCGGAAATCTTCGTGAGTGTGCCGGACCCGTCGGAATTGATAACCCACACATCGGTATTCCGATTCTCGTCGTATTCGTGACCGGTGCGATTCGAGACGAACGCGATGTGCTTGCCGTCGGGAGACCACTGCGGATCGCTATCGTTCCAATCATCGCCGCGAGTGATCTGTTTGGCTTCGCCCGATTTCACCTCGACGATCCAAAAATGCGTGCGGCGATCGTCGAACCAACCCGTGTCGTTGAATTTGTAAGACGTGTTTTTGTAGTGGCGCACGTCGCTGCGATCGCGCGCGTCACCGGTGCGCGCGTCGCCCCGATTATCGGAAGGCCCAATCCGGCTGACGACGACCAGGCGCGTTCCATCCGGCGACCAGCGAAAGAGACTCGCCCCGTTCTTCAAATTCGTAAGCCGTTTCGCTTCGCCGCCATTCATCGAAAGCAGGTAAACCTGTGCGCGCGGTTGCTCCGCGGCAGGCCCCGCACCCGCCGGTGGCGTCGCACTTTCCGGTCGCGAAGACAGGAACGCGAGCGATTTTCCATCCGGACTCCAGCGCGGCGAAGTTGAAGATTGCGGCGACGTCGTGAATTGCCAGGGCGCACGGCTGCCGTCAGTCGCAACCATCCAGATCGAAGAGTTGCGGCGGTTCGGGGCGCGATCGATTTTCGTGACCACGTAAGCGACCAGCTTCCCGTCGGGCGAAATGTTTGGATCGCTAATAAATTCAAACGCAAAGTAATCTTCCGGCGTAATGCCGCGCGGTGTCTGAGCAAAAACGAGGCTGGCAACGCCAGTAATCAAGCCGACGATTAGGACCGATTTGCGGAAGACGTTCATGTGGTTTCTCCGGAGGCTAAATTGAATTGAGCGAAGCGCGCGTATGGTATCCGAAATGTTTTTGGAACGAAACCGGTTCGTGGTGGGTTAGAATTTGACGGAAACACTCTCCCGACTCGCCGCGCGTTAGCATTTTAGCTGTAGGGGCAGGGCTTGTCCTTGCCCTAAACTCTTGAAAGAAACGGGCAGGGACAAGCCCCGCCCCTACAGAAACAGACGGCAGGGACAACCCCTGTCCCTGCAGAATCAAAAAGGAGTTCGCGTTCATGAAGACCCATCGGCTCATTCTAGTTTCAATTGGGGTTGTTCTGATCTTGACCTTTTCGGTGCAGGCGCAACGACGCTGGGAGCGCGTGCCGCCGCCGCGCGACCCGCAGTTCTACGAACCGCGCAACAAGCTGGAAGATTTTGAAGGCCGCGTCGAGACGGTGCTGCTCAAAGGCCGTCATTGGGTCGGCACGGTGCGCGGACAGAGCGGCAGCGTGCGCGTCGAAGCAACTGAGATTCGCGACACGGCAGCGTCCGCGACCGCGTCCGGCGCGGTCATCACCTTTTTTCCGGACAACACACCGGCAGGAGCGCCGGAGATTCGCTCGTTCATCGACTACGATGAGATCGACGCGCTCTTGAAGGCGATGGATACCGCGGCGCGAGCCGGCGAGACGATCACGCGTCTCTCGCATTTCGAAGTGCGTTACCGGACCAAAGGCGATTTCGAAATCATGACCTTCAAGCAATTGGAGAACAACATCATTGCGGCGGCAGTCGAAGGCGGCTTTTTCGATCGAGTACGCTTGTACTTATCGATCGATGATTTGGTTAAGTTGCGTTGGATGATTGCGCAGGCGAAGGATCGACTGGACAGCAGATGAGGCTGTTTTTCTTAGCGGAAATCCTTAATCAATACCACATCGTTAGTCGATGGCCCGCGACCGATGATCAATTGCTTGCCGTCGCGCGTCCAGTTGAATGCGTTGATGAAATCGGTTTTGAAGTTCGTCAGTTGTTTTCGCGGACCGCCGTCGATTGGTTGGGCAAAGATGTTTGAGCTGAACAGCGTTCCGTCAATGTAGGTTATCGAACGTCCATCAGGCGTCCACCACATCACAAAGTTATTAGCACTTGGCGACAGATCGATGAACCTGGTGACTGCCCCACCGTCGAGCGGCAGGATGGCGATCTGCCATTTGAATCCAGCTTTTTCATCCGGAGAAAAACAGCCCACAGTTTTTCCATCGGGAGAAATTGCCGGTCCCACACATTGTCGTTCCATCATGACGGTCGCAGCGCCGCCGTCGCTCGGCATCTTCAGCAAATCCCACCGCCCGTTGCGCAGTGACTGGTAAACAATCCATTTTCCGTCGGGCGATTCAACGGCGGCCACAGCGAAATTCTCATTCGTGGTCAGTTGCTTTTGATTATTGCCGTCTGCATCCATACGCCAAATATTGAAAGTGCCGGAACGATTTGAGTCGAACAAGATATAGCGGCCGTCGCGGGTTACAGTCGCCCGATTTTTTATGGCGCCGTCGTTGGTCAGTTGCCGCTTATTGCTGCCGTCCGGCTTCAAGGTGTAAACCTCATCGCCATTGCCGGCAAAATCCAGGTAAGCAATTTGCCCGTCGGGGGCGGCGTCGAGAGACATCGAGCCGTCGTATTTACCACTCGAAATTTGCCGCGCCTTGGTCGCATCTTCGTTCGGGGTGGCCAGCCAAATCGTATTACTGTAGTCGGATTGGATCGTGGCAATCGTATTCGAATCGCCGGTCAAGCCAAGACTGAATTGTCCGTA
>CBFHBI010000109.1:0-7424 GCA_965653755.1 uncultured Blastocatellia bacterium | reverse complement strand
TGTCCCTGCCCGCTCCGTCCAAAATGAGCGCCGGGCAGGGACAAGCCCTGCCCCTACAGTTCTCTTCGACGGCGTCGTGGTAGCGACCGACGCATGTCTCGGTGTAGCGGGCCGGCCGCAGAGCGCCTCCGGCCAAACAACAATTCTGACCGGAGTTAACGCGCCGAAAATTATCGGCGCGCACAAACAGGGCTTTCCAAACCAACCACTGCTGGATATTATTCGCGAGCATTCGGTCTTTCTGCAGTTAAAGAACAAAGGAATCGAATCGATTACCTTCGCCAACACCTACACGCAAAAGTTCTTCGAGCGCCGCCCGCGGTGGATCTCGGCGACCACAGCGGCGGTCGAGGCAGCCGGTTTGCGATTCAACATCGTCGATGATTTGCGCGCGGGACGCGCCGTCTATCACGACTTCAGCAATGCCATGTTGATTGAGCGCGGCGAGAACGTCCAACCACGCACGCCAGAAGAAGCGGGACGCGTGCTTGCGAGCATCGCGGCGTCGCATAACTTCACACTCTATGAGTATTTCATCACCGACAAAGTCGGCCATGCGCAGGATTACGTCGAAGCGCAACGCGTGCTCCCCAGGCTGGCGCAAATGATTAGAACTCTGCTCGCGAATGTTGATTTGGAAAACACGACGGTGATGCTGACGAGCGATCACGGCAACATCGAAGACTTGTCCGCACGCAATCACACTTTGAATCGGGTGCCGACGATCGTCTGGGGCCGTCATAAACAAGCAATTGCTTCGCGCGTTCGCTCGCTTGTTGATATAACACCCGCGATTGTCGATACGCTGATCGCGAATTGAGCCCGATGGTCCAATCCCCCGCCACCGCGTCAAAAGTTTCCGTCCCGCGCTATTCGTATTACGCGCTGTCCGTGCTGACGCTGGTTAATTTCTTGAACTACATCGATCGACAGGTGCTGCCGGCCGTGGCGCCGATCATGCAGAAGGAGTTGGGACTCACCGACACTGAAATCGGTGCGATGGAAGCGGCGTTGTTGCTGTCGTTCACCGTGCTGGCGCCGCTGTTTGGCTGGCTCGGGGATCGCTACTCGCGCACGAGATTAATGGCGGCAGCGGCGATCATTTGGAGTGTCGCGACCGGAATTATTGCCTGGCTCGACAAGCTTCCCTTCCGCCTTCCGTCTGTTGCTTTACACGTTCCGCTTCTTGGTGTCGTCGGTCTTTCCGGCCTGGCTTTGGCGTTGTGCTGCGTGCGAGCCGTCGTGGGTGTTGGCGAATCCTCTTATTCGACCATCACGCCTGCGTTGATTGCCGATTACTTTCCAATCGATCACCGCGCTCGCGCGCTCGGTACGTTTCAAGCTGCGATTCCCATGGGTTTCGCGCTCGGCTTTGTTATCGGCGCCGTGTTGGCCCATTTCTTTGGTTGGCGGACCGCGTTTCTCATCGTCGGCCTGCCAGGATTGATAATGGCTGTCATCGTTTGGAATTTGCGAGAGCCGAAGCGCGGTGAATACGACGAGTCCAAAACTGGAGACGATCAAAAACCCGCCCGCACGTCATGGTGGCAGACCACGAAGGAGATATTCACAACGCCCGATTGGTTATTGTCCACGACCGGATACACGGCAGTCACTTTTGTGCTGGGCGCATTTGCAACGTGGGCCACGTTGATGTTGGCGCGCGAGAAGAATATGAGTCCAACGGCGGCGGGAATTGTGCTGGGCGTCGTGACGCTGACAGCGGGCGCCGCGGGCACATTCGGCGGCGGATGGATTGCTGATCGAATCGCGGCAAAGCGACGCAACGGTTATTACCTGGTTTGCGCCATCAGCAGCCTGCTCGCGATCGTGCCGGCGTTCCTCGCTTTGATTATGCATGCTCCGGCAATCTTCATTCCGGCAATTTTCGCGGCAGTCGCACTACTGTTTGTTAATAATGCTCCGTTCCACGCGATCCTGGTTGGCAGTGTGCCAGCGGCAATCAGGGCTTCGGCAGTAGCGATGAACATCGTCGTGATTCACGTCTGCGGCGACGTCATTTCCCGCTCCGGCGTGGGAACGCTCTCAGATTCGATCGCAGCCGGTCACCTGAGATTCATCGCTGGTCTCGCCGAATTGGTTGGTTTAGATGCGCCGCGTGAACACCTGACCAGCGCTTTACTCGTCGTACCGTTAGCATTGTTTCTGTCATCCTTTTTCTTCTTTTGGGGCGCGAAGAGGCACCCAACATCATGAATAAATTAAAGTGGCGGAAACGAATCGTAGCGCTCACCATGGGTCTTTGTCTGGCCGGCCTGACCGCGTGCGAAGGCGAATTTCAAGTTCCGATCACGCCGCGGCCGTCTCGCGCGATTGACGCGCGCGTCCTCGGCGACTGGAAGGAAAAGGACGGCTCGGACGTCATGAAGATCCGCAAGTTCGACGAATCGAGTTACGTCGTCCTGTACGGCACCGATTTCTTTCGCGCTTATCATTCAGACATCGGCAAGGTGGCTTTCGTCACCCTCCAGGACATAGAGTCAGCCGAACGAAAGTACGATTACGTGGCTTATGAAATGTCCGCCAACGGCGAACAGCTTGAGCTGCTAATCGTGAATGACAAGTTGGTACCGAAGACAACGAAGGATTCAGCGACCATACAAACTCTGCTCAAACAGCACCTCGACGATCCGCAATTGTTTAGCGACAAGGCTTTGTTCATCAAGCAAAAGTAAATGTGGCGGCCCTCCACCAAATCGGCCGGCAACGCTTAAGGAAGATGACGAGATCTTTCTTTATTATTTTGCGCCCAGCCTGAAATTCACCGCCCCTAAAGACCGGTGATACAATCCGCCGGGCTACCTCGGTAATTTTCTTTCGCTAATGTCGCGTCCCCCGCCCACCTCTGACGAAATCACCACTCTCCTGATCGAGTGGGCCAATGGTGAGCCGGCCGCCCTCGAAAAGTTGATGCCGCTGGTTTACGCCGAACTGCGCGCGATAGCCCGTGCCCGCCTCAGGCGCGAACTGCCTGGACAGAGTTTGCAAACCACGGACCTCGTCCATGAGGCTTATTTAAAACTCATTAATCAAAATCGAGTCCAGTGGCAGAACCGCGGTCACTTCTATGCAATTGCGTCACAAGCAATGCGACGCATACTGGTCGATCGCGCGCGCACGAAGAAACGCGACAAGCGCGGCGGCGGCGCACTTCACGAAGCGATAACCGGCAATAACGTCGCGACCGCCGGCCAGTCGCCTTTCGATTTCATTGTCTTCGATGAAGCGCTAACACATTTAGCCCAGATAGATTCGCGCAAAGCGCAGATCGTCGAGCTGCGTTTCTTTGGAGGACAGTCGGTTGAGGAGACCGCCGAATTCCTGAAGATTTCACCGATTACGGTCACGCGCGATTGGAAGATGGCCAAGGCCTGGTTGCACAAACAGATAGCTGACGAGTCATCGATGCAGCAATACGTCGACACACAAGAATGATGCGTAATCGCTGAAAGTGTCGCGTAACCAGTTGGAGCGTATCGCTGGTTAGAAATACGAGGCATTCCCTTGAATCAAGACCGCTGGCAAAGACTGGATCAACTCTTTCACGCTGCCTTAGATCAGCCGCGCGAAAATCGCGCGTCCTATTTATCTACTGCCTGCGGCGACGATCAATCTTTGCGACAAGAACTCGATGCCATGCTCGAACATCATGACCAGGCGAACAGCTTCATTGAGTCTCCCGCCTACATGTTGGAGGCCGATACGCTAATCGAATGTTTTTCACCGCAAGAATTAGTCGGCCGAAACGTCGGTCAATACCGAATCATTCAGCTCATCGGCATGGGCGGCATGGGCGTCGTTTACCTCGCGTACGACGAAAAGCTCCGACGCAACGTGGTGCTGAAGTTTCTGACTAAAGACGTTGCGAGCGACCCGTACAGGCTGGAACGATTCAACCAGGAAGCGACCGCAGCTTCAGCCCTGAACCATCCGAATATCTTGACTATTCACGAAATCGGAGAAATTGAAGGCCATCACTTCATCGCTTTTGAATTCGTAGAAGGACGGACCCTGCGGCAGATGATCCGGGAGAATCGACTTTCGATCTCGGAGGTGTTGGATATCGCGACGCAGATCGCGACCGCTCTCGCTGCGGCCCATGCAGCAAATCTAATTCATCGCGATATCAAACCCGAAAACATTATGGTGCGGCCCGACGGCCTCGTGAAGGTACTCGATTTCGGATTAGCCAAATTGATCGAGCCAGGGCCTGATGAAGACCGCGAATGCTCCTGGGAAGAGGCAGGAGCGCCGGCCAAAACAGAACCGGGATTGCTGGTGGGAACAATTCGCTATATGTCACCCGAACAGTTGCGAGGCGAATCACTCGACGGGCGCAGTGATCTTTGGAGCCTCGGTGTCGTGGTTTACGAAATGATGGCCCAGCGTCCGCCGTTTGACGGCGTGACGCACGCCGACTTGATCGTCGCCATTCTAAAACAGCACCCGTCGCCTTTAGGGCGTAGACAGCCGGAAGAATTGCAGACGCTCGTTAAGAAACTGCTGCAAAAGAATCGCGATCAGCGATACCAAACGGCAAATGAGCTGATTAGCGATCTGCAAACGCTTAGATCGCAGCTCGCGGAGAATGATGCCGTTATGCAAGCTCGCCTGCCAAGACGACCCTTCTTCCCACGACACCGTGGAGCCGCGACCGCGAAGACGCTGCAGATTCGGCAAACATCGAGCGCGGAATATATCGTCAGTGAAATCAGAAAGCACAAGATCGGCGCCGCAATTGCCTCGCTCACAATCTTAGTCGCCGTCGTCGGTCTTGGACTTTACTTCGGTAAGCTGCGGCGCGTCGCGCCTGCGCAGGTATCGCGTACACCGACGGTCACAAAAATCACGACGAGCGGAAAAGTCAAAGACGTCGCCGTCTCGCCGGACGGCAAATACATTGTGTACGTTCTCGAAGAAAAAGGCGGAGGTAGCTTTTGGCTGCGACAGGTGGGCACTACCAGCGACATTCAAATAGCAGCGCCAGGAGACTTCGGCCGCTTAACGATTTCACCGGACAACACCCACATTTTCTACAAGAATTTTTTCAACACGCTATACGAATTCCCAATTCTCGGCGGCCCACGAAAGCTTGTGCTTGAGCATGTCTATAGCCCGGTCTCGTTTTCACCTGATGGCAAGCAGTTCGCATTCGTGCGCTTCACGGCCCCTGGTGAAGGTTCGTTAATGATCGCCAACAGCGACGGTTCGAATGAACAGACGCTGATTACCCGCAAGCAACCAGAACGCTTTCTGAATGACGGACCGGCATGGTCGCCAGACGGACGAACCATCGCGTGCGTGATTGAGGGCGCCGACACTAAGGGTGGCTATGCAGAATTGGTCTCTGTGGACGTGAATAATCACCACGAAGAGTCGATTATCTCCCAACGCACGTTTTGGATCGGCAAGCTGCTCTGGCTTCCCGATAAAAGCGGCATAATCGTGCTGGCGAATTAGAAGTCTTAGTGGTTCACGCAAATGAGGCAGCTCTCTTATCAGGGCGGAGTTGTCCGGAAGATTACAAATGACTTCGAGAGTTACGACGACATAAGTCTGAGTGGCGACGGTTCGACTTTGGTCGCGGTTCGTCAAAATGAAAATCTAAATATCGAAGTTACCGCGAATGGAAACAATGGGAGCTTCTCCTCGATCACTTCAGAGACCGGCGATTACGACGGGTTGAGCTGGGCCCCGAACGACGAGCTACTTTATTCGTCAAACAGTGCGGGCAGCCTGGATATTTGGAGCATCGGGACCAATCAACCGCACGCTCGTCAGCTAACCTTCAATGCCGGAACAAATTATGAGCCGAGCGTATCACCGGACGGCCGCTACATTGTCTTCATATCCGACAGAGATGCCACGAACAAGACCAACATCTGGCGGATGGATTCGGACGGTGGGAATCAGAAACAATTGACGACCGGAGGCGATGATAGCTCTCCGGTGTTCACGCCTGATGGCAAGTTCGTAATTTTTCTACACGAGGTTTTCTATAACGGCGATCCCGCGCTCTGGAAAATACCCACACTGTGGCGAGTGTCTATAGACGGCGGCGAAGCGGTCCAAATATCCAGCAAGTTTGTCTGGCACTCACAAGTCTCACCCGACGGCAAATCGATTGCGTGTAATTACAATGATGGGCCGCCGACGCTCGACAAAGACAAATGGAAGATTGCGGTTTTTTCAATTGACGGCGGCGAACCACTGAAAATATTCGACATTCCCGCGCATCCATTCTGGGACGCACCTGGAGTCAAATGGACGCCTGACGGCAAGGCCTTGACTTATCGCCGATCACAAGACGGCGTCGATAATCTTTGGAATCAGCCGCTCGATGGAACCGCAGCGCAGCTAACGCATTTCACTTCAGGAGAAATCCGATCATTCGCGTGGTCGCGCGACGGCCGTTTGGCAATCTCGCGCGGCGTCGAGACGAACGATGTAGTCATGATGATCAATTTCAGATAGAACCGGATTGAATTACGAGCGACCAGTGTTGATCAAGAAGTTTTCGGCTTCAAACTATCCAACGGCAAAGTGTCCTCGAAACTTCCAAAGCAGCACATGTTGTTGCCGTACTGATTGAACGAATACATCGCTACCGCTTCCGGGTCAGGACGCAAATCGGGCGGCAGCGGGTGTGGCACTCGACGCTGAAACAAGAACCTCTTGATTACGTAATCGACCAGACGACTATTGAAATCATGGTCGCCGTAACCTCGCTCGGCTGCCAACCAAAAACGGCTAACGCGCAAGGCGAATGGCGCGCGCACTTCCCTCCATCAACCCTTGTGTCTGTTAATCCTACGGACTTACAATGCGCGCCACAATGCAAGCCATTTGGTCCTTTGTATGATACGCCCTGACTCATAACGGCGCGAAAATGACTAGTCGCGCTCTCATGACGCTTTGAAGCAGAGAGTTATCGCTCGATTTGATCGGCACTCTAATCTGGCCCTATCGAATTGAAAGTATCCTCGGCAGCGGTGGAATGAGCGTCGTTTATTCCGCATTCGACGAGAAGATGCGGAGGAAGGTCGCCCTCAAATTTCTCCACGACCACCTTCTCTGCGATACTCAAAGAGTTGAGCGCTTCAAGCGCGAGGCCACGGCAGCGTCCGGTCTTAATCACCCAAACATTTTAACCTTTTACGATTTCGGCGAGGTAGATGGTCGGCAGTTCATCGCCACTGAATATGTGGAAGGCGAAACCCTCCGGCAGCTAATCACTGCCAACCAACTTTCTCAATCAAAGGCGCTGGATGTCGCAATTCAAATTGCTTCAGCGCTCACCGCAGCACACCAAGCAGATATTGTTCATCGCGACATCAAACCTGACAACGTCCTGGTTCGGCCCGACGGTTCTGTGAAAGTGCTCGACTTTGGAATCGCTCAAC
>CBFHBI010000108.1:0-7428 GCA_965653755.1 uncultured Blastocatellia bacterium | reverse complement strand
AATCGGTTGCGGCCGCGTGTGCAGATAATGCAGCACGTCCGCGACTTGCATGCCCCATTCAGTTACGGTTAATTCGTCGATGCGTCCGCCCGGCGACGCACGCAGACGCGACGCGAGATCGCTGCCCGGGATGAATTTCATCACCAGGTAAAAACGTTCCGAGTTTTCGTCGTAGAAATAATCATAGACGGTTGGAATCGACGGATGCTCCAGTTCAGTCAGCAGCAAAGACTCGCGTTTGAAATCGGCAATTGCTTTTTCATGTTGCGTGTCGTCGAGGTGCGACTCGATCATTTCCTTGACCGCGCGCGGCGCATCGCCGAGGTTACGATCCTTTGCGAGATAAACTGCGCCCATGCCCCCGCCGCCAATTCGGCGCACGATCTCGTAGCGGTTGTTGAGAACCTTTCCGCCCTCTAAGGCTTTCGGTTTGCTGCGTTTCGGTGAGCCAGTTCGCGAGGTACCCGATTCGTCCTTTTCCGCGAGTTCGCCGGTGCCGCGCTGCGGCGACATCGACGTGGGACGAGGTTCATTCGCATGGTCCGGCGACGACGAAGAGTCGGCTTGTGACGCTGCGATGGGTTGCGGGGAAGGCTCTGCCGTATCGCGCGTCAGCCGCGTGCCGCAAACGCCGCAGAACTTTTCTTCTCCGACCGTTGCGCCGCATTGATGACAGATAGCCATATGTTTGCTGGAGGAGGATCGCTATTTCGCGACGCGAAACCGGAGAAAGGTCTTCCCTACAATTATTTCGTCGCCGTCTTTCAACGGGTGCCGATCGCCGGGCGCCAAACGCCGTCCGCGATTGACGAAGGTACCGTTGGTCGAACCAAGATCTTCGATCAAATAAACGCCGTCGCGGACCACGATGCGTGCATGACGGCGCGAGACCTTGGCCTCGGGATCGTCCGAATCCAAATCAACATCAGGAAACACGCCGCCGTCAGCGTCCCAACGGCCAATGTTAGATTCCAGACTGCTTAGGGCGAACTTCTTGCCTGCGGAAACGCCACGCTCGATTATCAAAGTCGCGTGCACCTGGTTAGGCGGAAAGTTCGAAAGCGAGACGTGTTCGGACGAGAGATGAGTACCGCTGGTTGCCAGGCTGGGCGAAGATTGTCGCGAATTTCCGTTCGACCCGTTGCCGTTGCCGCCGTCGAGGCTGCCGCTGCGGCCGGCGAGCCAAAGCGACGCGCCGCAAACGTCACAGAATCGCGAAGTGTCGGGATTGCGCGTGCTGCATTTGTCGCAGACGATCATATGATGCGCGGACGTGACGGCCTCCTCTAGATAAATCATCTTAGCGCGAAACGATAGTGCGCGCCAATGTGTTTATTGCCCCACGCAAGGCTGAAATGCTAACGAATCAGGCGGTTCGCCATCTATTCTATGCTCTTCTATAATGACTTCGTTGGCGCAGCATTTTCTTTGAAACCGACTGCGGAAAATCTTCGTAAAACCAACTCAAGCCGTGAACTTATCGCTTCGGCTGGCATCTAACAAAGCATCAACCCGGCGAAATTAATTAAGGAATCGAACCTCAATGGCCCTGACTAGAAAAAAGAAAATCATTATTGGTGTGTCAGCGCTGGTGGTGCTGGCGCTGGTAGTTGTCATCAGCGTCGTCGCTACGCGCAAGGACGGACCCGAAGTTACCACTGTGAAGGTTGAGGTGCGGCCCGAGTTGAAATCGACCGTAACTGCTTCCGGAGAAGTGCGGCCAATTCAATACATCAAGCTGACCAGCGAAGTGCCCGGGCGCATTCTTGAGATTTATGTGAACGCCGGCGATATCGTGAAGAAGGGGCAGGCGCTGGTCAGGATCGATCCGACGCAACTTCAATCCAGCCAGGAAGCTCAATGGGCGGCGACTCAGGCATCGCTCAACGACGTTTCAAATGCGCGTAATGCGGTGGCCTCGGCCCAGCAGGGTTTGGCGGTAACTGAGGCTTCGGTTGCCTCTGCAAGGCAACAAGTGATTGCCCAGCAGACCGCCGTCGATCGCGCGATGGTTGATTTGAACGCGGCCGATCGTGAACTGAAGCGCACCACGGAATTGATCGAAAAGGGTGTGTCATCCAGGTTTGAGTATGACGCAGCCAAGGATCGTTACGAGCAGACACGGATTGCGCTGGAAACATCGAAGGCGAATCTCGAGGCCCAGAAGTTGGCGGTTAAAGAGGCGCAGGAACGCGCCAACCAACAACGAACTGCAATCAAGGAAGCGCAGACAAGTATTAAGTCGAGCGAAATGCGCGCCAGCCAGCAGCAGGCTTTCCTGCGCGGACAGTCGAGCCAACGCGAAAAGGCAACTCAGAATTCGCCTTTGAATGGTGTGGTGGCCGACATCCCGACTCGAGTAGGCGAGTTCGCCGTGTCCCAGCTTTCATCTACGCCATTGATGACGATCGCAGACATGTCTACGATTAATGTTGAAGTCAACGTTGATGAGACGGAAATCGATAGCGTTAATGTCGGACAGCAGGCAAAAGTCAAAGTTGACGCGCTTGGCGAGAAAGAACTCACGGCGCAAGTGACCCAGAAAAATCCTTTGGCCATCGCAAAATCCGACACGACCGGAGGGTTGAATAATCGGGTGAACGTGCAGGAAGCGAAAGAGTTCAAAGTTACTTTGGAGCTGAAAGATCTGAGCGACGACGTCAAAGACAAACTGCGGCCGGGCATGAGTTCCACGGTAACGATCACTACGAAAACCAAGAGCAACGTCATCGCCGTCCCGCTCCAGGCCATCGTCGAGAAAGCTGCGCCGTCGCCTTCGCCCGGTCCGTCGCTTGCGAGCAGTGCGCCGACGCCCGTAGGAGAAAAGACCAAGGAACAGAAAGGCGTTTACGTTCTCGATAAAGACAATAAGGTCAAATTCGTCGAGGTTGCGACCGGCATCACTGGCGAATCTGATATCGAAGTTACCAGCGGTCTCAGCGCCGGTACGGAAGTCGTCACCGGTCCAAGTCGAGTACTCAAGTCCTTGAAGGTCGGGGACAAAGTGAAGAAGCAGACACGACCCCCGGCTGCTAACGCGAACGCCGGTGGCTAATTGATTTGATTTCCCTCTCCAGTGAGAGAGGGTGTCAGAAGCCCGACCGTGAGGGAGGGCTGGTAGGCAGAGATGCCCTCCCTGACGGTCGGGCTTCTGACACTAGGAAACACGAATGACTGAAGCGACTATCGAAACTCCGCAGACTCTGCCGGACCCAATCGCCAAGCCCACGCTGCCTTCTTCGAACGGCAATGCGCAGGTGCTGATTGGCATGAAGAACATCTGGAAGACCTACGACATGGGCGCGGAGAAAGTGCATGCGCTGCATGGCGTGTCGTTCGAGGTGCGTCGCGGCGAGTACGTCGCCATCATTGGCCCATCGGGCTCGGGCAAATCGACGCTGATGAATTTGATCGGCTGTCTCGACACGCCCACGCAGGGCGAGTATTGGCTCAACGGCAAGAACGTTTCGGAGATGGACGACGATGAGCTGGCGCGAATTCGCAATCAGGAAGTCGGCTTTGTGTTTCAGACCTTCAATCTTTTGGCGCGCGCGACGGCTTTGCACAACGTCGAACTGCCGCTGATTTACGGCGGCATTCCCGGCGCCAAGCGTCATGAAATGGCCAAGCAGGCATTGACCGAGGTCGATCTGGTCGATCGCATGATGCACCGGCCCAACGAACTCTCCGGCGGTCAGCGTCAACGCGTAGCTATCGCGCGCGCGTTGGTGAATCATCCTTCAATTTTGCTGGCCGACGAACCGACCGGAGCGCTCGACACAGCGACCAGCTACGAAATCATGAACCTCTTCGAAAAGCTCCACGAAGAAGGGAATACGATTATCCTGGTCACGCACGAGCACGACATTGCTGCGCGCGCGTATCGCGTAATTTCAATCCGCGACGGATTGATCGAAAAAGACGAGCAAATCAAGTAGGATGCTGCGATGTCCCCCGGCAGCCTATCCCCAACCGTTACCTCGTCTGGCGTTGTGCCAGGCGAAAAGCCCGCATTCATAGGCAGGTTGCGATTTCTGCGGCTCGCTCGCCTCGCCGCGATTTGGGAAGCATTCTTCGTTGCCCTCGCCAGCCTGCGTCAAAACAAACTGCGCACGGCCCTGACTCTCATCGGCATCATCGTCGGCGTTACCGCCGTGATCGCCGTCGTCACGATAATCAAAGGGCTTGACCAAACGGTCGCGCAGACGTTCTCATCGCAGGGTTCGACTGTATTCACTGTTTCCAAACGCCCGCAGGTAATCACCTCGCGCGAGGACTTCATCAAATTCAACAAGCGGAAACCCGTCACGCCCGATGACGCCGAAGCCATCACGCGTCTGTGTACGGCATGTTGGCGGACCGGAGTGGCCGTGAATTCGGTTCAGCCGGCGAAGCACGGCGATCAAAAAATCGAGACGACCCAGGTTCGCGGCATGTCGCCGTCGCACATGTTCGACATCGACGGTGTCACCATCGATACGGGACGCCTGTGGACCGAAAGCGAGGGCGCCGCGGGGAACGACGTTTGTGTGGTTGGTTGAGACATCGTGACTAATCTGTTTCCCGGTGATCCGGCTGATCGCGCCCTCAATCAGGACATCTGGGTGGGCGGTCATCGCTACACAGTTATTGGCGTGCTGCAGCCACTGGGTAAGATTCTCGGCATCTCGCGAGACAATCGCGTTTACATTCCCTTCGCGACGTATAAGAAGCGATTCGGGGTTGACTTTAGCGGACAGGTGTTTAGTCCGAGCGGCGTGCTGGTTATCTTCATTCAGACACAGACGGCAGAGCAACTCGAAGCCGCCGAAGATCAAGTACGTGCCATCATGCGCAATCGCCGAGGCAAAACATTTAAGGACGACGACGACGGCTTTGCGCTCGAGACGCAGGAAGTATTTCTCAATCTCTATTCGGCCGCGACTTCTAATATCTATCTGGTCACGATCGGTGTGGCCGCGATATCGCTGGTCGTCGGCGGCATCGTGGTGATGAACATCATGCTGGTCTCGGTCACTGAACGGACGAAGGAGATCGGAATCCGCAAAGCCGTGGGCGCGCGCCGAAAAGATATTCTGACGCAATTTTTGATCGAAGCCGTGATGGTGACGGCAATCGGCGGGGCGTTCGGAGTGCTGACTGGATTCGGCACCGCGTGGCTGATCGCTCTCGCGATTGGCTTTCCACTGTTGTTCAGTATTTGGTCGGCTGTGCTTGGCGTCGGCGTTTCGTCCATCGTGGGCGTTATCAGTGGCTTATGGCCAGCCTGGCGCGCGGCGCGGTTGGATCCGATAGAAGCGTTACGGGCGGAATGAGCGTCGTGTCGGAGCGCGGGCATCCCTGCCCGCATGAGCGCGAAGCGCGAAAAAGATCGTGAACGATAACGAACCAATCGGTTGGCACAGCCGCGGCTACCTACCGCACTTCGATGCCGGAGAAGTTTTTCAATCGATCACTTTTCGTTTGCAGGACTCGATGCCACAAAACCTGATTGAGAAATGGAAGCTCGAACTCGCGCGCGACGGCGAAGAGACGGAAGACAAGCTTCGATACAAGATCGAAGCCTATCTGGATCAAGGAACGGGCGCGTGCTTTTTAAAGGATCCGCGAATCGGAAATCTCGTTCAATCGGCATTGCTTTACTTTGATGGTGAGCGTTATCGATTGTCTGCTTGGGTTGTCATGCCGAACCACGTTCATCTACTAGCGGCACCCCTACCGACTCATTCGTTATCCCGAATCATGCACTCGATCAAGTCGTACACGTCTCAAGAAGCTAATAAGATGCTGACCAGAAGTGGTCGATTTTGGTTTGAAGATTACTTCGATCGTTACATCAGAAATGCACAGCATTTCGACAACGCGGTAAACTATATTGAAACCAATCCAGTGCGGGCAGGGCTATGTAAATTACCTTGGGATTGGTCGTTCAGCAGTTCGCGCTACAAGCTTGGAGCGCGTAATGTGGCGCCAAAGGGATAGTTCGCGCTCACGCGCTCATGCGGGCAGGGATGCCCGCGCTCCATAGTCATGACCTTCGTAGATATACGCGAATCCGCCTTCATGGCGATAGACACGGTGCGCAGCAACAAGCTGCGTTCTTCGTTGACGATTCTGGGCGTCAGCGTCGGCGTCATCACCGTGGTCTTCATGGTGTCGATTATCCAGGGACTGAACAAAGCTTTTGCGGCGCAGATTGAATCGCTGGGTTCGAACACAATTTGGGCCACCAAGTTCGATCCCAGTATCGGTCATCAACCGACGTCTGAAGAACTTCATCGCAAGGAGTTGACGCTCGACGATGCAGACGCCATCCGGCGCGAGGCGCCATCAATCGTCAGCGTCTCTCCGTTCTATCGCAAGGTCAACGAGACGGTTCGTTATGGTGACAAACAGAGCGACACTCCCATTCTGATCGGCGTGACGCCTTACCACGAGTTCACGACTTCGAGTTACGTTGACCGCGGACGCTATATCACCGACATAGACGTGGAGGCTCGCAGCAACGTCTGTGTGTTGGGACTGGATTTGGTCAAGGCACTGTTTGCGAATAACGAGGATCCACTCGACAAAGACATCAAGATCTCGGGCCACCAATTTCACGTCGTAGGCGTGATGGAGCCGCTGGGGCAAATTCTGGGGCAATCGCGGGACAACTCGATCTATATTCCGATCACTACCTTCGAAAAATATTATCCGGATATTGAATTCCCGACCATCATTTCGGCGATCATCGTGCGGCCCATCTCGCGCGCTTACGTTAAATCGGCAATCGACGAAATGACTGACGCGTTGCGCAAGCAGCGTCGCGTGCCGCCCGGCGCGCCGAACAATTTCGGCATCTCGTCTCAGGACGCGTTGCTCGATGTTTACAACCAGCTAACCGGCGCGACATACCTGGTGCTGACGGCGATTTCGTGTGTCGCGTTGATGATCGGCGGCATCGGCGTGATGAATATCATGCTGGTGTCCGTGACGGAGCGGACGAAGGAAATCGGCCTGCGCAAAGCCGTGGGCGCCACGCGCACGAATATTCTTTCGCAATTTTTGATTGAGGCCGTGGTGCTCACAGCCATCGGCGGATTGATTGGATTGGCCATCGGGGAACTCTTCAGTCTCTTGACCAATAAGTATTCGCCTCTGCCGGCCTACGTTCCGCCCTGGGCCATTGGCGTCGGTATCGGCATTTCGGCAGCGGTCGGCATTGTCTTCGGATTATGGCCGGCGTGGAAAGCGGCGCGGCTCGATCCGATCGAGTCACTGCGGTGGGAGTAGCGGGTCAGTAGCCCGACCGTGAGGGAGGGCTCCTGTAAGCACGGACGATGAGCCCTCCCTCACGGTCGGGCTACTGCCCCGTAGGCGCTCAGGTAACCAAATCGTTTCCTCGCCCGTATAATCTATTCCAGTGAAACTAATCGAGATTTTAAA
>CBFHBI010000107.1:0-7486 GCA_965653755.1 uncultured Blastocatellia bacterium | reverse complement strand
CCATTCCGAGTTCAACCGCGCTGCAGCGAGCGCAAACGGCGACCTATCTCGTGGCCAGCTCCTCGCAATACCAGGTGGAGAGATGAAGATGAAAAAATCCCGAAGAAAATTTTTGCGAGACACAGCATGCGGCCTGACCGCGGCGGCGGTAGTCAACAGCCTCGATCGTTTATCGATCGTCAACGCGATGGTCAACCAGCAACCCGAGGTCGCTGCGGATTACAAAGCGCTCGTGTGCGTGTTTCTGAGTGGCGGATCGGACTGCAACAACATGCTGGTCGATCTGAGTCAGTTCGCTGCCTATTCAACAGTACGTGGCGATTCAACCACACCAGCTTCAACGCCGAATCTGGGAATGCCGCAGTCGGTGCTGGTGCCGATCAATCCCGCGAGCGGCGGTCAATTTGGCTTGCATCCCAACCTCTCACCGGAAGTCGCTAATGCTGCGCAAGCACCCGGTCTGGTGAAACCGTGGACAGACGGAAAGCTCGCAATCCTCTGCAACTATGGCCCGCTCTTGCAGCCAACTACGAAGGCCCAGTATCAAACCAACGTCGGCAATGCGTTTCGACCTTATCAGCTCTTTTCGCATTCCGATCAAATCAATCAGCAGATGAGTTCGATCGTGAAGACGACCGGGCAGACAGGATGGGCCGGACGAATTGCCGACAAGACCGGCGCCCTCAACGGCGCTACCGTTCTGCCGATGGCTTTGTCCGTTTCAGGCACGAACCTTTTGCAGACGGGAGCGACGACAAGGCAAATCGCGATCGGCACCGGTTCTTTGGCGAGCGTCTTAGCGCTCGGCTGGAATGGACCAGCATCGGCGAATCCGTTTACTAACGGCAGTGCTTTCCGCCAACTGCTTGGTTTCGATCGCGGGCAAACGTTAATTAAACTTGGCGAGGATACAACCAGCACCGCGCTGAATGCCGATCAAATTCTGAATCAACCCGATCCGGCACTGACCGCGACGTTTCCAGGCACAGGTTTGGGCAATCAGCTCAAACAAGTCGCGAAGTTGATCAAAATCAAAGACACACTCGGAATGCACCGGCAGATCTTTTTCTGTC
This sequence comes from uncultured Blastocatellia bacterium, assembly GCA_965653755.1. Taxonomy (GTDB): domain Bacteria; phylum Acidobacteriota; class Blastocatellia; order Pyrinomonadales; family Pyrinomonadaceae; genus UBA11740. The sequence goes on along the minus strand of CBFHBI010000107.1, from coordinate 6,413 downwards.
AGTTAGGCGGCTTTGATACGCACACGAACGAAACGAACACCGACCCAACCCAGCCGAACAACGCCGGCAACCAGGGCAATCTGCTGACGCAATTCAGCCAGGCGGTGCGCGCGTTCTATGACGAGATGAACGCGCAGGCTAACGCCAGCAACGTGACGTTGTTTACGCTGTCCGACTTCGGTCGTACGTTTCAGGCTTCTGGTTCAGGAGCCGGCAGCGTCGGTTCGGACCATGCCTGGGGCAGCCACGCATTTATCATAGGCGGCGCCGTCCTCGGTGGCACGCTGTACGGGAAATATCCGACGCTGGCATTGAACGGCCCCGACGATGACGGCGGCAATCGTGGTCGTTGGATTCCGACCACGTCAATCGATCAATACGGAGCGACGCTGGCCCAATGGTATGGATTGCCGGCGAATCTTTTAACCACGGTCTTCCCGAACCTGAGTAAATTCCCGACACAGAACCTGGGGTTCCTCGGCTAGCGCTGAGAAATTGGCCCGACCGTGAGGGAGGGCGCTTGGTTCGTCAAAGCTGAGTGATAGATGCAGGATCGAGTTTGGTTGAACACAATGATGCCGTGTTCAATTGGGCTCGATCCTTTTTTGTCGTGGCAACTAAGCCGCGCAAGTCGCGTTTCAAGATGAAGCGATCTCAAAGCCGCAAAGTTCATCGTTTCCGCTTAATCGCCGTCGTAGTGGTTACGCTGGCGGGCATCGCCGCGTCTGCCTGGCAAGTTGACGGGCCACGGCCATCGTTGACTGGCTTGAGTGCGCAATCCGAATCGAACAGTGCGCGCGAGGCCCTCACAATTGAAAGCTCGCCACGTGAACTGCCCGCGCTCAAATCGCTCGTCAATCTTCCCGTCGCTTTTGAACCAAACATCGGTCAGGCAGATGACGCGACAAAGTTCATCGCGCGCGCGGGCTCATCGGTGTTCCTGTTGAATTCGGATTCAATCGAGATTCAATCGCACAAACGTTTCAGCCTTCGGTTCGTCGGCGCTGAAGCGTCCAGCACTCCGCGTGGCACGGACGAGTTGCCAGGACGCCGCAACTATATCCTGGGAAACGATCAGACGAAGTGGCATACGCAGGTCCCTACTTTCAAGAAAGTCTCTTACCCGAACATTTATCCGGGAATCGATCTGGCGTTTTATGGCAATCAACGCGAATTAGAATACGACTTCGTGGTCCAGCCCGGCGTCGATCCGCAGAAAATTCTGTTCAATGTCGATGGCGCGCGTCCGCGAATTTCCGCCAACGGCGATTTGTTGCTGAATAACGGCGACGATGAAGTTATGCAGCGACAGCCTACCATCTATCAGGAGAACGACGGCCGGCGTCGAATCATCGAAGGGCATTACTGTTTGCGCGGCGCGCACCGTGTGGCGATTGCGGTGGGCGAGTACGATCACAGCGCACCACTGGTAATCGATCCGACGTTGGTTTATTCGACCTACCTCGGCGGCGGTGGTGACGATTCCGGCAGCAGCATGGCGATCGATTCCAGCGGCAACGTCTATGTCGCCGGCACGACCGCTTCGACAAATTTCCCGACGCACAATCCGCTTTTCTCGAGCAACCACGGGTTAAGCGATATCTTCGTCACCAAGATCGATCCGACCGGACAGAACATAATTTATTCAACCTATATCGGCGGCAGCGGCGCCGATCGCGCCGACGGAATCGCGCTGGACAGCGGCGGCAATGCTTACGTTGTGGGACGCGTCGATCCGACCTCAACTGATTTCCCGACGACCGTGGGTTCGTTTGGTCCTGCATATCACGGCGGTGACTTCGACGGCTTCGTGCTGAAGCTAAACGCGCAGGGCAGTGCTTTGGTCTATTCCGGATTTCTCGGCGGTGAAGAGAACGATTCCGTTGAAGGAATCGCGGTCGATGCGTCCGGCGTCGCGTACGTAACCGGCGGCACGAAATCGAATGCGTTTCCGACGACCGCCGCCGCGTTTCAGTTTCAGCGCGGTGGAGACACCGACGCCTTTCTCACCAAAATAAATGCGAGCGGTTCGGGATTTCTTTATTCAAGCTACCTCGGCGGATCAGGAACCGATCGCGGCAGCGGAGTAGTGATCGACGGCAATGGGATCGCTTACGTCGCCGGCTATGGCGCGTCGCCGGATTTCCCGACGGCCGATCCATTTCAAGCTGGGTTCGGCGGCAGCTTCGATGCTTTCGTCGCCAAATTCGACACCAACGCGAGCAGTTTCAACTCGCTGGTGTGGTGCACGTATCTTGGCGGTTCGGGTGACGACAAAGCTTTTGGGATTGCGGCAGACGCGGGCGTGAACAATCTTTATGTCGTCGGCCAGACTTCTTCGAATAATTTCCCGGTGCTGAATCCGATTCAACCGTCGTCGGGAGGATCGTTCGATGCGTTCGTCGCAAAAGTCTCAAACAGCGGCGCGAAAATATCTGCGACTTATTTCGGCGGCAGCGGCGATGATCGCGCGACCGGCGTCGCCGTAAATTCAAGCGGAGTTTATCTAACAGGTTTCACCTCTTCGACAAATTTGCCGACGACTTCGCCGCTGCAACTCAACAACGGCGGCGGCTATGACGCGTTCCTGGCCAAGTTGAACGCTTCGGGCTCGGCGTTCTTGTATTCGACGTATCTCGGCGGTTCGGCAAATGAAAATTTTGTCGCCGCGGTCACGTCAACAAATCCGATCGCCGTTGATTCGTCCAACGCTTACATCACCGGTTACACGTCTTCGCCAAATTTTCCGAAGCTGTCGCCTTTGCAAGCCTCGAACGCGGGAAGTCAGGACGCATTCGTCGCCAAGATCGCTGATGCGACGCCCGCAGCAGATTTTTCTTTGGCCGTCGCACCTTCATCGCGGACCGTGAATCCGGGCGACGCAACTAACTACACGGTGACGGTTACGCCTGTGGCCGGATTTACGGGATCGGTTTCGTTGAATGTGACCGGCGCATCGAGCGATGCAGTCACTAACTTTTCACCGGCTTCGGTTTCGATTACTGACGCTTCGCAGAAATCTTCGACGTTGACGATTACTACGACTGGTGCGACCCCGCCGGGCACGTATCCTTTGACAATCACCGCGACGAGTGGAAATTTGCAGCACACCGTTTCCGCTCAACTGATTGTTTCGGGCTCCACGAGCGCAAATCTTTCGCTGACGAATACGGCATCGCCAAATCCGGGAACCACTTTAGCGAATCTGACTTACCGGCTGGTGGTTACCAACAATGGACCATCGCCGGCGACTAACGTCGTGGTGACAGATAATTTGCCGTCCGGCGTCAATTTTGTTTCAGCGACGCCTACGCAGGGCTCGTGCAGCGGCGCCACGACAGTCACCTGCAATCTTGGATCGCTGGCGCGAAATGCAGTCGCTACGGTGGGCATCGTCGTGGTTCCACAGTCGGCCAACACATTAACGAACAGCGCGAGTGTCGCGGCCAGCGAAGCCGATCCGGACCTGTCGGACAATTCGGTGAACGTGCAGACGGCAGCTAATTCGCCGTCGAATGGCCCGGCGATGACCGATCCGAATCTGTCGGTGAAGACTGTGGTGAGTGGATTATCTCAACCGACGAGCATGGCTTTTATCGGCAACAACGATTTTCTGATTTTCGAAAAGAACACCGGCAAGGTACAGCGCGTCACGAACGGTGTGATTCAAAATCCGCCGCCGCTCGATCTCGCGGTGAACAGCGGTTCGGAACGCGGCGGACTGGGCCTGGCGCTGCATCCGAATTTTGCTTTCAACGGCTACGTCTATTTGTATTGGACGCAAAGCAGCACGGGTGTCGATAGCACGAATCTTCAGGACGTAGCGTTGCTGGGCAATCGCGTCGATCGTTACATCTGGAATGGTTCGACGCTCACGTTCGATCGCAATTTGATCAAGCTGCATGCTTATCAAGCGGATGCGAACCAGTCTCTGCGCGGCAATCACAACGGCGGCGTGCTGCGGTTTGGGCCCGACGGCAAACTCTATATCTTGATGGGCGACAATGGCCGGCGTGGGTATTTGCAAAACAATCAACTTGGACCAGTTCCTGACGATCAATTCGGCGGACCGGAGCCGGACAACAATCACCTCACTGGATTCATTCTGCGTCTGAATGACGATGGCTCGACGCCTGCTGACAATCCTTTCTTCAACGCGCAGACAAATCTCGGTGCCGAAGCCGCGGCGAATATCAAGAAGCTTTACGCTTACGGTGTGCGCAACAGCTTCGGGCTCGGATTCGATCCTTACTCCGGTTATTTATGGGACGATGAAAACGGCGACGACTCTTTTGATGAGTTGAATCGCATAGCTGCTGGATCGAACAACGGCTGGATTCAGATCATGGGTCCGGTCAGTCGAGTGACCCAATATAAACAGATCGAGTCAACCTATGGCCCGGGCGACTTGCAGCAGTTGCGTTGGCCCACCTCGAACATCGCCGATACTCCGGCCGGCGCCCTGGCGGCTCTCTACATGCTGCCGGGCGCGCATTATAACGATCCGGAGTTCAGTTGGAAGTATCCCCCGCCGCTGTCGCCGCTGGGGTTTGTGCAGGGGCGCGGTCTTGGCCCGCAGTTCGAAGGCGACATGTTCGTCGGCGCGGCGCGCACGTTCCTGGCCAATGGGTTTCTGTTTCGATTTAAGTTCACCCCGGACCGTCTGCACTTTTCTTTTACCGATGCGCGGCTGAACGATCTGGTCGCCGACAACGACGATAAGTTCGACATCAAAGAAAGCGAATCGTTGCTGATTGGCCATGACTTTGGAATCACGACCGACATTGAAACTGCCCCGAACGGCGCTCTGTTTGTCGTTTCCAATTCGAACGGCGCGGTTTATGAAATCTCAGGAAAACAACCGGCGTTGTTCGCGGCGAACTTAAACGGCGCGCAGGAGACACCACCGAACAATTCGACCGCAACCGGAACAGCAACGATTCTATTGAGTCCTGATGAAACGACGGCGCGCGTCTCTTTGAATTTCAGCGGATTGACGAGCTCGCAAACCGATGCGCACATTCACGGCCCCGCCGCGCCAGGCGTCGTCGGGCCAATCCTGTTTCCGTTGCCGAGCGGAAACGTGAGCGACTTCCTGATTTCGCTGACGCCCACGGACGTGACTAATCTGAAAAACGGACAGCTTTACGTCAACGTGCACACGGTGAATTTTCTGAACGGTGAAATTCGCGGGCAATTCGCCAGTTCATCCTCCGCGAGCAGCCTGCAATTCAGCGCTGCCAACTACATGGTCAGCGAATCTGCCGGACGCGCCACGGTAACGGTGCCGAGACTCGGAGACACTTCCTCGGCAGCAAGTGTCCATTACTCGACCAGCGATAACAGCGGGGCAACGCCGTGCAATGTCGTGAACGGCAGTGCCTCTTCGCGTTGCGATTACGAAACGACTATTGGCACGCTGACATTCGCGCCCGGCGAAACTTTCAAGACCGTCGTGGTTCCGATTACCGACGACAATTATGCAGAAGGAAACGAGAACTTCTTCGTCAATCTAACCAACGCCACTGGGGCGACGCTCGGATCGCCGAACATCGCTACCGTCACGGTCAGCGACAACGAAACGGTCACCGGCGCCAACCCGATCGATGCGGCGGACTTTTTCGTACATCAGCACTATATCGATTTTCTTGGGCGCGAACCGGACGCGCCCGGCTATCAATTCTGGATTAATCAAATCACTTCGTGCGGCGCCGACGCTCAGTGCACGCAGGTCAAACGGGTCAACGTTTCGGCTGCATACTTTCTTTCGATTGAATTTCAGGAGTCGGGATACTTTGTCGAGCGTGCTTACAAAGCCGGGTATGGGACCAGTCCGGGAACTTCGAACCTGGGCTCTCCTCATCAGGTTTCAGTGCCCAGCGTACGCTTCAACGAGTTTGTCGCCGACCGTCAGATAGTGAATCGCGGCGTAATTGTCGGCAACGCGGGTTGGGACACTCTGCTCAGCAGCAACAAGGATACTTATCTTCTGGACTTTGTGCAGCGCGCGCGTTTTCTCGCTTCGTATCCGACGACGCTTTCGCCTAGTCAATTTGTCAATCAACTTTTCGTCAACACTGAAATCACGCCGACCCCGAGCCAATTGGCCGCAGCCGTCGGCGAATTCGGCAGCGCAACCAACACTGCCGACATGTCAGCGCGCGCCCGCGCGTTGCGCCGCGTGATCGAGAATCCCACCTTCACCACCGTCGAGTTCAATCGCGCCGTTGTACTGATGGACTACTTCGGATACCTGCAGCGAAATCCTAACGACCCACCGGAGGCTACGCTTGATTACAGCGGCTATGATTTTTGGCTGACAAAGCTCAACCAGTTCGGCGGCGATTACATAAAGGCCGAGATGGTCCACGCGTTTATTTCATCAAACGAATATCGGCAGCGGTTTGGCCCGT
>CBFHBI010000106.1:0-7618 GCA_965653755.1 uncultured Blastocatellia bacterium | reverse complement strand
AGGCGACTATGCTGCCGATGATGCCAGTCACAAACAACCAATCGCTGGTGCGGCCGCGCTTTGCTTCATCGGCTGAGACCGTCGCGCGCCGCCGGAGAAGATTTAGATTGCGCACATTCGGTTTCCACCAAACGTCAAACAAGTAGCCAATAAACGGAACCATGCCCCCGACGAAATAGATGCCGATGTTCAAGCCCATGCGCAGCAAAGTGATCTTAGGCACCCTATAGCGCACGGCGGAAATCAACAGATAAAGCGCAACGAGAGTGGTGGCGATATCACCGAACTCCGGAATGAGATCGATGATGGCATTGAATCCGAATCGCCAATCAATAATCGGAATCCGGAACTGGTTATCCATCAACTGCGTCAGGACTTCCAATTCGCGTTCGATCTGAATCGCAGACGGACGCATGACGAACTGCCGCGCGGGCGAAACGGATTCTAAATCTTTACGAGCAAGCATCGCTTTGTATACTTTGAATTTTGTGCTTTGGACTTTGAGATTGATGTGCGCGCCACGTTCGACGACTAAGTCCAAAGTACCGAGCACAACGTATTTCTCAATGAATCTTCGTCATCTGTTGCCAGAAGAACTTTCCCAGTTTGGCAAATGGCGTAAACATCGTCTTGTCGCCTTTTGACTCGGCGCGCGCCGGCAAGCCCAACTCTTCAGCCAGCTTAGGATCGGGACGCCCAATGTCTTCATCGCCTCGTTTGCTCTCCAGCCACCGATCGAAGGTACGAGTCACGGCCCGTCTTTGTTCTACCGGAGCGCCGGCCACGAACGCTCCGCGCAAATCGTCCATGTCCGCAATTTCCAGAAAATTCGCCGAATAGTAATCGTGCAGCGCCGCAAAAAACTTATCATCTCCGAGTAGTTGGCGCAGCGCTTCAAACATCAGCGCGCCCTTCGTCGCCACGATCGCCGCATATTGAAATGAATTTCGATACTCACGAGACGAATGAATCGCCTCCATGTCGTCGCCGCCAAACGTTCGATAGATTTTGTAAACGCCGCGCAGTTGCTCTTCCAGGGCGCTGTCAGTCTGCTGTTCGCCGTGCGTCGCTCGGTAGTAAAGCAAAGCAGACCAGTTTGAGAGCGACTCGTCGAGCACCGGCTCGCGCGCCGCGTCGTTGCCGACCGTCGCGCCCCACCATTGATGGGCCACCACGCGCGCCACCGTCCACTCCAAACTCTCCTCGACCGACGCGCGCTGGTCGCGAATAATATCGGGCAGGTTGCGCATCGTGGGCGAGTCAAAGTCAACATAAAAGGCGCTCGCAATGGCGCTCAATCCGGAGAACTCCGTGCTGCCCAGCGTCGATACCAACGGCACATCGGCGATCGTGACTGTCCTCAGCGGTAGCCGCCCAAACTTCTCTTCATAAATCCGCAGGGCATTTGCAGCAATTACCAATACCCGCTGCGCAATTGCCTGATGTTCGCCGCGATAGAGCGAGCGCACGGTAACCTCGCCCGCGCGCCGCTCTTCCGATTTCAAATTCCGGCCCGCGATGAAGGCAAAGTCGCGGAGGTTCTCAGCGACAAAATGACTCGAATCCGTCTTATCTTTGTGCGTGACCTCGGCCGTGGCTACGGGACCGAAGATCGCAACTCCGGGCGCGGCGTCGATCGTGACATTGAAATCGGCAGTCTCGGTAGTCAACGAATCACCGATGCTCGGTTCGAGTTTGCGCAGCCAATCGTCACCGCTCCGCGCCGCCAGAATCGGAAACGACGTTCCCAGCATCATCACTCCGCGACAAACAAAGGTCGTGTCGCGCGCGCGCCGCAACTCACGCTCGCCACGAATCGCCGCGCTGACCTGCTGCAAAACGTGGGTGACGATGCCGGTTTCTTCCGGATCGATTTCCGGCACGCTGCCTTTGAATTTGATTTGCAGATCGATAGCTGTCTGCGGCTGCACCGCCTCGCGCAGATTCAGTCTGAGCGTTGTTTGCTGATCGTCGAAGGAAAAAGGGATCGTTGCATTGTTCCGCATGCGCACTTCGGTGATGTCGAGGCGCGGTTCGTCGGCGATGATTTGCCCGGCGTCGTTCTTCTGCGTGGGCGCGACGTAGTCGGGCGGCCGCATGTTCGGATAGAGATGAACGAAGACCGTCGAGGTGGCGTGATCGCCGTGGTTCACCCAATGCACCTGCTCGGTTCCGGCATAAGTGCGCTCGTCGAAATTAAGCGCGAGGTTGATGTCGTATCGCACGCGCCGCTCGGGCGGAATGGGTTGGCGATTCTGTTTGCGGGCAGTGACTGGCGTAATTAACAACGACGCGGCGAGCAAAAGAAAAATCAATTTACTGCTGAGGATACAGAGGAATTTCAGAGAAACATGATTTCTCTTGACTGATTTTTCTCTGTGTTCTCTGAGGTTCAATCTAACGCTCATTGACGATTACCCCGCGAATCACATCGCCGCGCACTATATTGTCCACCACATCCATGCCGCGAATCACATGACCAAATACGGTGTAGCCGCCGTCCAAATGCGGCTGCGGCGAATGCGTGACGAACCATTGCGACCCGCCTGTGTCTTTTCCCGACAAGGCCATGCCGACCGCCGCGCGTTCGAACATGACCTGGTTGATCTCACAACGTATTTGATAACCTGGCCCGCCGTTTTGATCGCCGCGCGGATCGCCGGCCTGAATCACAAAGTTCGGCACCACGCGCGGGATAGTTTGTCCATTGAAATAACCACGCTTCGCCAGCTGCAGAAAGTTATCGACCGTCAGCGGTGCTTCATCCGGTAAGAATTCGATGGTGAAAGATCCGCGACTCGTAACTATCGTGGCAGTTGGATGCTTGCCGATGCGCGCGATTGCCCGACGATAATCCAACGGCGTGTTTCTTGTCTGTACCGTGCCGATACGATCCGAGAAATCGCCGACGCCGTTCGTCTTCAACAGAGCCACTGCCCGGCGTCGAATTAAGTGATCCTCAGAATTGAGTGCAGTTTTGATCGCATCGTTCGCCGCCGTACTCTTCTGCTTCGCCAGGGCATTGAGAATCGCCAGCGGCGCATCATTGAAATTCTTTTCGCGCAACGCGTGCGGCAGGGCTGCGATTAGCGCTTCTGCGTTTGCCTCGCTCGGTGTTTGCTCGCCCAACAGTTCCGCAGCCGTCGCCTGCACGACCGCGTCGGGTTCCTCAAGCTGGTCGCGCAAAACCTGCGATACATCATCAGGTTTGAACGCCGCAAATGCACGCATCACCTCGGGCCGCGCCAACGTCGTCGGCTTCACGCATGGCATGGTGACGTCTTCTCGAACGACACACAGGTTCCCTCGTAATATCGAAATCACTTCAGCGGAATTTTTGGTCGCGTCAATTTTTGATAACTCTGCCAATCCTTGCGCAAAGGCGGCCTCCCGCTTCCAAGGCATCGGAGGTCTCGTCACTCTCTTGCGAACATCGCGCAGATAATCGCGCGGAGCTATTCGGGCCAACGCTACTTCGACTTCCACGGCATCGCCGCCTATGGAATGAAGCAACGCAATCGCCTTTCCGCTTGAATTGTCGAGTGGCAATCGTCCCAGCGTGGTGGCGATTTCGAGCAATTCGTTGCGCGGCGCGCCGGACGATTGATTCGGCAAGAGTGAATTGCCGCGATCCAGCAGCGGCCCCACTGCCCGTTCATCTTTCAAGCTCGCCAACGCCCGGATCGCACTCGCGCGCACCCGCAGGTCGTTGTCATGCAGCGCGCGATCGAGCACCGCATCAAAAGCCTCTTTATGTTCGGCTGCTCCAACCACCCGAGCCGCGTTCGCGCGCACGATCGGATCGTTGTGATTGACGAGCTGCCGCACTCGCTCGTTTGCATCTTTCAGACGCAGCCGCGCCATCGTGTTCAGCGCGGTCGCCACGATCGACGGATCGGGATCGTCCAGAAACGTCGCCACCAATTTACCGACGCCGTCAGGTTTCGTGCGCAAGACGGCTGTTAGGCCCAGCAGGATCGTCAAACGATCTCCACGCGGCTTACGCTGCGACTCAAATCGCAAAGCGTTGACGATCGCGGCCTTGCACTGATCGAGTCTGTCATCGTCTGCATTCGCCGGCGCTGCGTTTGCCGCCGCTGCCGCCATCCTCGCCGCCGTTATTTTCCCGAGCGCTTCAATTGCCTGCGCGCGCCCCGGCCGGTCAGGGTCCTTCAGCACTGTTATCAATGCATACGCGCCGCCGGGCGCTTCGATTTCGCCGAGCGCGAACGCGGCCATCTCGCGCACCTTGTTGTCGTGGTCCATCAGCAACATATCAGCGAGCGCCGGGACAGCACGCGAGTCGCCAATTCTTCCGGCCGCCAACGCCGCGCGAGTGCGAACTTTCGCGTCGGCGTCCTTGAGCAAACCTTCCAATTGATCATCCCAACGACGCTCGTCCTCGTGACGAATGATCGTCAGCAATGTCTGCGTCGGAATTCGTAGGGCTGACTGTCGCTGTTTAGGAGCTTGCGCGGCCACGCTGGCCCAACAGAGGGTCAACAGCGCAGCCAGGTGAATCAACGACTGGAGGGCCTTCTTCATAACGATTGTGTTTGCTGGATTGTACCCGGTCGCTGTGATGTTTGTCGCGAGCCAATAACCCTGACCTGCTACGATTCGCGTCAGCCGAAGTTGTGCTGCAGATAAAAGAAAAGGCGGACCCGAACGATCCGCCTCGTCAGACATGCAATTGCAGTGAATCTCGTTTGCGACGGCGACGGCCGGCTTCACGGCTGTCTCTGTCTTCACCACTGGCTTCGCGACGTCGATCACATTTTCTTTGCGCTCGACCTTGGCGGGTTTTTCAGCGGCAGCTTTCGCCTGCGTCATCTTAGAACTGCCCTCAAATATCGCGCCTTGCTCGATGACCAGCGACGGGGTTTGAATATTTCCGGTGAGCTTCGCCGCCCGGCCCAGTTCGACTCGATCGCTCGCGATGATGTCACCATTCACTACGCCATGTATTTGCGCGATGGCCACATCGATGTTCGCATCCACCTGACCGCCCGAGCCGACAATCAAAGTGCCGCCGGTCGAATTAATCCGACCCGAGAAACGCCCATCGACGCGCAGCATGGATTTGAATGAAGCTTCACCGGTAATCACGGTGCCGCTGCCGACGAAGCCACTGAGACTTCCGTCCTTGATTTCGCGGGCGATGGTTTCGCTTTCCGTAAACGCCTTAGTGCCGTTCGCGGCCTCTGGCGTGGGCCGAAACGCTTCGTTACTTTGATACGTGGAATAACTTCGGTTCGCGTGATCGTCCGCCTGACTCTGACTCTTTTCTTCTGGATTCTTTCCCATTCTGAGCATAACTAACCTCCGGTTTAGGAATCGCCCGAGTAATCGTCAAACCGGGAGGGTGCCGACCGATGTCACGCGATCCGTTAGCTTATTTGGAAATTGGCCGCGGTGGCCAATTACTGAAAAGAAAAACCGCCGCAGCGGGGGCGAAGATAATAAACAAAGATGGCAGCACTGTCCAGAGGGATTTTCGGCAGCAGGTTAATTCGAAGCGAATTGTTAACCGGCACGTCGGGTCCAACTCGAAATTCAGCCGAGGCGTTCGAGCAACGTCTCGATTACCAGCGTCTCGCGAAAATTCTCCAGATAGGGAAAGTAAGATGCGCTTCGATCCAACGCCGCGCTCGGAATCAGGCCGACAATCTCAGCATTTAAGATTTCGACGTTTCGATTTGCAGCGGCCTCACGCACAGCTTCGAAGGCACGAGCTATCCCAGTCTGCTGGTAATCAATCAAGTTCATCGACACTTGCACGACGCCGCGACTGTGCAACTCAAATCCCAAAGCCTTGACGAAGGGCAAGCCGCCGTCGCGTTCGCGCACCTCGCGCGCGATGCCGTGCGCGATCGACAAGTCACTCGTCCGCAGGGTCACGTTGAAAGCAATCAGAAACGGACGCGCACCGACGACGGTTGCGCCGGCGCTCTCGTGCAGTTTCGGCTCGCCACCATCAGGCGCCCGATCGGCATTTTCCTGAATCTCTCGGCGCAGCCATTCGAAGCCCCGCCCGCGCACGTGCTCAAGCCGGACTCGCTCCGGCCGCAGCGCTGCCCGCTCATAAAAATAAACGGGTATCGAATGCTCATCCCAGATTCGTCGGCCCGCTTCGTGGGCCAACTTCACACATTCATTCATAGTCACACCGCTGACCGGCACAAACGGCAAGACATCGGTCGCCCCGATGCGCGGATGCACGCCTTCGTGGTCTCGCAAATCGATCAACTCTTTTGCCGCCGCCACCGCTTTGATCGCCGCATCGACAATGACCGCGGCATTGCCAACAAACGTGATCACCGATCGATTGTGGTCCACGTCGATGTGCCGGTTCAGCACCACGACGCCCGAGACAGATTCAATTGCCGCCGCGATGCGTCCGATAGTTTCCGTCTTGCGGCCTTCGCTGAAGTTTGGTACACACTCAACCAGGCGATTTTCGATTTGTGATTTTTGATTTCCGATTGTGGTTGATTCCTTTGACGAATCTTCCGCGACAGTCTAAATCCAAAATCGAAAATCTAAAATCGCAAATGTAATCGTGCCCATCGACAAATTTATCGCCGAACGCAAAACGGTCTGGCAGAGACTCGAGGAATTGCTGCAGCTGCTCGATCGTATGACGCTGCGTAAACTGCATCGCGAAGTGGTGCGCGAGTTGGGCCACATCTATCGCCGCACCGCGTCCGACCTCGCCATCGCCCGCGCCGAGTCGCGTGACCCGCGGCTAATTAATTATCTGAACAGCCTCGTGATTCGCGCGCACGGCCGGATTTATCGGTCAAACAGCAACTGGCTCGCCGCTATTATCAGGTTTTTCGCTCGTGATTTCCCGCAAACATTTCGCCGGACCTGGCGTTACACCGCGACGGCGTTCGCTTGCTTCTGGTTGTTCACGGCGATTGCTTTCTTCGGGACCCGACACGATCCCGATTTCTCAGAATTCGCCGGCGTCAGTCCTTTCTTTCGCGAAATCGTCATCAATCACCGAACGCATTGGTGGGAACAACTGAACGAGGCAAACCAAATTGGCTCGACCGCGATCTTTACAAACAATATTCGCGTCACGTTTTATGCATTCGCGTTGGGTGCGATCTTCGGTCTGGGGACACTCTATGTTTTGGCTTCCAACGGCGCTTCGTTTGGCGCTGTGCTCGCGCTCTGCTATCGCGCCGGATTCGGAAACGATCTCTTGTTCGGCTTTGTCATTTCACACGGCGTGATCGAATTGACCTGCATCTTCATCGCGGGCGGCGCCGGACTTTTGATCGGAACAGCATTACTGATGCCCGGCAACCTCAGTCGTGCCGATGCCTTGAAGTCGTGCGGGCTGGAAGCCGTGCGTCTGATCGTGGGGTGCATTCCTCTGCTGGTGGTCGCCGGAATTATCGAAGGCTTCGTCTCGCCCCAACCGATTTCGCCCGCGATTCAGTAAGAATGAAGGGCGGTTTCTGCCCTTTTTGTTACGGAAACGAATCGAAAACCCCGCCGGAAATCCAAGCCTATCGTCCCAGCCAGAATGGCGCGCAGCCACAGCGCGATACACCGGGCTGGACAGTGCGCGTGGTTCCCAATAAATTTCCCGCGCTTGGGATCG